>NZ_JBGMEG010000015.1:0-630 GCF_046365465.1 Anaerococcus groningensis
CAATATTTCCAGTCAAGATTAAAAGTATTAGTATCCATTAGCTTAATGCATTACTGCACTTACACCTTGGACCTATCAAACGTATTTTCTTTACGTACTTTTAGAAATCTTATCTTGAGGGTTGCTTCGTACTTAGATGCTTTCAGTACTTATCAATTCCATACTTAGCTACCCAGCTATGCTCCTGGCGGAACAACTGGTACACCAGTGGTATGTCCATCCCGGTCCTCTCGTACTAAGGACAGGTCCTCTCAAATTTCTTACGCCCACGCTGGATAGGGACCGAACTGTCTCACGACGTTCTGAACCCAGCTCGCGTGCCTCTTTAATGGGCGAACAGCCCAACCCTTGGGACCTACTTCAGCCCCAGGATGAGACGAGCCGACATCGAGGTGCCAAACCTCCCCGTCGATGTGGACTCTTGGGGGAGATAAGCCTGTTATCCCCGGGGTAGCTTTTATCCGTTGAGCGATGGCCCTTCCATGCGGTGCCACCGGATCACTAAGTCCGTATTTCTACTCTGCTTGAGCTGTATCTCTCGCAGTTAAGCTCGCTTTTGCCTTTGTACTCTACGAATGGTTTCCGTCCATTCTGAGCGAACCTTTGAACGCCTCCGTTACTTTTTAGGAG
>NZ_JBGMEG010000016.1:0-817 GCF_046365465.1 Anaerococcus groningensis
ACTGGTCAAGTGGGTTTGCGCCGAAAATGAACGGGGCTAAAATTCAGTACCGAAGCTTCGGATTGATAGAGAATTTAAATCTATCACATAAAGGAAACCATTAGTAAAAAGGTTAAAGAAGAACTTAACTAGACTGAGAAATATTAATACAATATACAATCAAGATAAACGAGTTATCGAAAATTTACGCAAATATCAAACACTAAGATAAAGGTAAGTTGGTCTGCACTTTGACAAATCAATAGATTTGAAACAGTGAGACATCTGACCTACCATCCAAAACAAGTTTTGGGGTTAGGTCATAAAAACTCAATTATCACCGAATAAACAGACATACAATAAGTATGTACCTGGTTAAGCGTATTCTAAAACCAAAAAAATGGTATTTATGTCTAGATTTAAATACTCTATCAGTGGTAGAGGAGCATTGTATTAGGGAAGAAGCCCAAGCGAAAGCAGGTGTGGACTTAATACAAGAGAGAATGCTGGCATGAGTAGCGAGAAGGAGTGTGAGAATCACTCCCGTCGAAACCCTAAGGACTCCTGAGCAAGGCTCGTCCCCTCAGGGAAAGTCGGGACCTAAGGCGAGGCCAAAAGGCGTAGCCGATGGATAACAGGTTTATATTCCTGTACCGCTTAAAGTCGCTATAGAGAAGTGATGACGCAAGAGGATAAGCTAAGCTGCCCGATGGATGGCAGTCTAAGCACAAAGGCTGATTAGTAGGCAAATCCGCTAATCATAAGGCTGATGTGTGATAGGTATCGAAAACATGAGTAGAGAAGTAGCCAATTTCAAATTGCCAAGAAAAGTCACTAT
>NZ_JBGMEG010000017.1:0-1425 GCF_046365465.1 Anaerococcus groningensis
TGTTCAATATTTCCGTCTAAGTTTTACCTTTGTTTGCGCGTAGCTTTCTTGCCAATCGAGCTTTGCTCTCTTGGGAAAGCCTGCGGCTGACCTAACTTGATTTATTTCATAAATCAAGTTAGGTCAAGCATTTAAATTCTCTATCAATCCGAAGCTTCGGTACTGAATTTTAGCCCCGTTTATTTTCGGCGCAAACCCACTTGACCAGTGAGCTATTACGCATTCTTTAAATGTATGGCTGCTTCTAAGCCAACGTCCTGGTTGTCTTAGTAGGTTCACATCCTTTTCCACTTAATCCAGATTTTGGGACCTTAGCTGTCGGTCTGGGCTGTTTCCCTTTCGACTTAGGAGCTTATCCCTCTAAGTCTGACTCCATGACCTGATTTTTTGGCATTCGGAGTTTGATAGGCTTTGGTACGGTAAGCCGCCCTAGGCCAGTCAGTGCTCTACCTCCTTAAATCTTTGGTCATAGGCTAGCCCTAAAGCTATTTCGAGGAGAACCAGCTATCTCCGGGTTCGTTTGGTTTTTCGCCCCTATCCACAGTTCATCCGATGCGTTTTAAACCGCACCCGGTTCGAGCCTCCAGTGAATTTTACTTCACCTTCACTCTGACCATGGATAGATCACCCGGTTTCGGGTCTATCGCATTTAACTTTCGCCCTATTAAGACTCGCTTTCGCTTTGGATCCGTCTCTTAAAGACTTAACCTTGCTAAATACGGTAACTCGCTGGCCCATTCTACAAAAGGTACGACATCAGGCTGTTGCCCTCTGTCTGATTGTAGGCACAAGGTTTCAGGTTCTATTTCACTCCCCTTGCGGGGTTCTTTTCACCTTTCCCTCACGGTACTTGTTCGCTATCGGTCACATGTTAGTATTTAGCCTTAGGGGATGGTCCCCCTATCTTCACAGCAAATTTCTCGTGTTCACTGCTACTTGCCCCCACAATATATTTTCTTTCGTTTACAAGACTGTCACTTTCTTTGGTTCATCTTCCCAAATGATTTAACTAAAAAATATATTTCTTACTGGGTTGGGCTGTTTTCTTTTCGCTCGCCGCTACTTGGAAAATCGAGTTTTCTTTCTTTTCCTCCTGCTACTTAGATGTTTCAGTTCGCAGGGTCTAACTTCATAAAGCTATGTATTTACTTTATGATGACTGTGTCTTCCACAGCCGGGTTTCCCCATTCGGATACCTAGGGGTCAGTGCTTTTTGTGAGCTTACCCTAGTTTTCGTTCACTTACGTCCTTCTTAGTCTTCATGTGCCAAGGCATACACCTTGTGCCCTTTTCGTCTTGACTGGGAATATTGTTTGCTATTTAGTTTTTATGGTTCAGTTTTTTTGTTAAATAGATAGAATTAAACTAATTTGAGTAACTTTGATATTTCTAAAAGTATGAGAATAATGTATCATTCTCTTCCTG
>NZ_JBGMEG010000018.1:0-1410 GCF_046365465.1 Anaerococcus groningensis
TCCTTAGAAAGGAGGTGATCCAGCCGCACCTTCCGATACGGCTACCTTGTTACGACTTCACCCCAGTTACTGACCCTACCTTCGACTGCTGCTCCCAAAAGGTTAGCTCACAGGCTTCGGGTATTGCCAACTTCCATGGTGTGACGGGCGGTGTGTACAAGACCCGGGAACGCATTCACCGCGGCATTCTGATCCACGATTACTAGCAACTCCAACTTCATGCACTCGAGTTGCAGAGTGCAATCCGAACTGGGACAGGCTTTTTGAGTTTCGCTTAACATCACTGTCTTGCTGCCCTGTGTACCTGCCATTGTAGCACGTGTGTAGCCCAAGTCATAAAGGGCATGATGATTTGACGTCATCCCCACCTTCATCCGGTTTGTCACCGGCAGTATTGCTAGAGTCCCCAACTTAATGATGGTAACTAGCAAAAGGGGTTGCGCTCGTTATGGGACTTAACCCAACATCTCACGACACGAGCTGACGACAACCATGCACCACCTGTATTACAGTCATCCGAAGATGTAGGGGATTATCTCTAATCCCTGCCGTAATATGTCAAGACTTGGTAAGGTTCTTCGCGTTGCTTCGAATTAAACCACATGCTCCGCTGCTTGTGCGGGTCCCCGTCAATTCCTTTGAGTTTCACACTTGCGTGCGTACTCCCCAGGCGGAGTGTTTAATGCGTTAGCTGCGGCACCCAGATTTACTCCAGACACCTAACACTCATCGTTTACGGCGTGGACTACCAGGGTATCTAATCCTGTTTGCTACCCACGCTTTCGTACCTCAGCGTCAGAAAATGGCCAGAAAGTCGCCTTCGCCACCGGTATTCCTCCTAATATCTGCGCATTCCACCGCTACACTAGGAATTCCACTTTCCCTTCCATCTCTCAAGGTTCCCAGTTTTAGAAGCTTACTATAGTTGAGCTATAGCCTTTGACTTCTAACTTAAAAACCCGCCTACGTACCCTTTACGCCCAATGATTCCGGACAACGCTCGGTCCTTACGTATTACCGCGGCTGCTGGCACGTAATTAGCCGGACCTTATTCGTATAGTACTGTCATTTTCTTCCTATACAAAAGATTTTTACAACCCGAAGGCCTTCTAAATCACGCGGCGTCGCTGCATCAGGGTTTCCCCCATTGTGCAAAATTCCCCACTGCTGCCTCCCGTAGGAGTCTGGGCCGTGTCTCAGTCCCAATGTGGCCGTACACTCTCTCAAGCCGGCTACTGATCGTTGCCTTGGTGGGCTTTTTTCTCACCAACTAGCTAATCAGACGCAAGTCCATCTTACACCGCTAACACTTTGACCATCACTTCATGCGATTTAATGGTGTTATAGGGTATTATTCTCCGTTTCCAGAGGCTATCCCATTGTGTAAGGCAGGTTACTCACGCGTTACTC
>NZ_JBGMEG010000019.1:0-662 GCF_046365465.1 Anaerococcus groningensis
GGATAAGCTAAGCTGCCCGATGGATGGCAGTCTAAGCACAAAGGCTGATTAGTAGGCAAATCCGCTAATCATAAGGCTGATGTGTGATAGGTATCGAAAACATGAGTAGAGAAGTAGCAAATTTCAAATTGCCAAGAAAAGTCACTATCAAGACCAAAGCGCCCGTACCAAAACCGACACAGGTAGGGAGGTAGAGAATACCAAGACGCGCGGAAGAACCTTTGTTAAGGAACTCGGCAAAATGTCCCCGTAACTTCGGGAGAAGGGGAGCCAGAGCGATCTGGCCACAGAAACCAGGCCCAAGCGACTGTTTACCAAAAACACAAGTTTCTGCAAAATCGTAAGATGAAGTATAGGAGCTGACACCTGCCCGGTGCTGGAAGGTTAAGGGGAAGGCTTAGCGTTAAGCGAAGGCTAGAACTTAAGCCCCAGTAAACGGCGGCCGTAACTATAACGGTCCTAAGGTAGCGAAATTCCTTGTCGGGTAAGTTCCGACCCGCACGAAAGGTGTAACGATTTGGGCACTGTCTCAACAAAGGATCCGGTGAAATTGTAGTAGTCGTGAAGATGCGACTTACCCACGCTAGGACGGAAAGACCCCGTGGAGCTTTACTGTAGGCTGATATTGGATTTTGAGATTAGATGTACAGGATAGTTGGGAG
>NZ_JBGMEG010000002.1:0-80052 GCF_046365465.1 Anaerococcus groningensis
GTTATCTCCTGATTCTGCTTGGTCTAGTTGTTTGTGGAACATTTCTACTCCAGTTACTACTGCTTCTGAAGTTTTGTCTTTTAGTCCTACGATTTCTACTGTATCGCCGACTTTTAGTGTTCCTTTTTCTACTCTACCTGTTGCTACTGTACCACGTCCTGAGATTGTCATTACGTCTTCTACTGGCATTAGGAATGGTTGGTCGTTGTCTCTTTCTGGGATGTCGAAGTATTCGTCTACTTCTTCCATTAGTTTTAGAATTTTATCTGCCCATTCGCCTTCTCCACCTTCTTGTAGTGATTTTAGGGCTGATCCTACTACTACTGGTGCTTCGTCTCCGTCGTATTCGTATTCGTTTAGTAGGTCTCTTACTTCCATTTCTACTAATTCGATTAGTTCATCATCATCTACTTGGTCTTGTTTGTTTAGGAATACTGCTATTTTTGGTATTCCTACTTGGCGTGCTAGTAGGATGTGTTCTCTTGTTTGTGGCATTGGACCGTCTGCTGCTGATACTACGATGATTGCACCGTCCATTTGTGCTGCTCCTGTGATCATGTTTTTAACGTAGTCGGCGTGGCCTGGAGCGTCGATGTGTGCGTAGTGTCTGTTTGCTGTTTCGTATTCTACTACTGATGTATTGATTGTGATTCCACGTTCTCTTTCTTCTGGTGCTTTATCGATGTTTTCATAATCGATTGCTTCACCTGTTCCGTATTTTTTGTTTAGAGCTTGTGTAATCGCTGCTGTTGTTGTTGTTTTACCGTGGTCTACGTGACCGATTGTTCCGATATTAATATGTGGTTTACTTCTGTCAAATTGTGCTTTAGACATTTTATCCTCCCAAATTTAATCATTTAAGATTATTCTACCATAAAAGAATAGAAAATTCTATATTTTGAAAATATTATTATTTTAATTTGCTTATCTTGTAAATATGGTGTATACTATATAAGTAATGCCACTTTAGCTCAGTAGGTAGAGCGCATCCATGGTAAGGATGAGGTCCTCGGTTCGATCCCGGGAAGTGGCTCCATTTTTTTGCTTAAAATTGTATATTTCAACATTTTAAATATTATTATTACATAATTTTGCACGCTTTTATGGATGTATATTAGTAACACGTTGGTAAATCAAATTAACGTATTTAAGAGGACAATTGTCCTCTTTTTATTTATAATTTTTTACTAACTATATAAGCTGATAAAGCTGTAACAAAGGTTACTATAATTCCTAACATACCGTTGATACCTGTAGTAGGGTTTAGTTTAGATTTTTCATTTTTATTTGCTTTATTGCTTTTTCTTACTTTTTGTTTAATATTAGCCTGCTCATTTACATCATCAACTAATTTTTTATCGGTTGTATTATTTGCTATTTCTTCTACACCTTTTAATTTTGTTTCTAAACCATAGCCTAGTTTATATGCTATCTCATCATTATATTCATAATTGTCTGTTAGACCTGGTACATCTACAGGTAATTTTCCAGTAGATGCTACTTTTCCAAATATTACATCTAATGAAAATGGAATATTTGGACCAAAAGTTTTTACTGGATCTTTACCTTTTTCTGTTGGATCCATTCCTTTTGACCCATAGGCTAGGACGTGGGCATCAGAATTTTTATACCTATCTAAATCATATGGCTTACCGATACTTATTATAGTAGACTTTTTATTATTTTCTTTTGCATAGCTTGTTAACATATCTGGAATTTGGGCTAGCCATTCATCTTTACTTAATTGTCCCGCCCTACCTATTTCGCTAACTCCTATTATATAATCGTAATCTTTTGCATATTGTTTGATTAAATCTTCTGCTTCATGTGGATTTTCTTTATAATTTTCAAAGGTAAATACATCTAGGACAACTTCTTTGTTTATAACTCCTTCAGCTTGAAGCTTTTCAAAACCATATTTAAATCCTGGTATTTCATTTTCGTAAGGAGTGTATATTAAAACTTTATCTCCTGCCTTTGGATATAATGGAAGGGTATCATTTAAATTTTTAGTTACAGTTATGGCCCTATCTGTTATTTCTCTTTGTTTATCAAAGTGTTCTTTATTTCCTACAACTTTTAAAGCATTATCTATCTTTTCTTCCAAAGGTTTATTATATTGATCTAAGTCTAATATGCCCCTTCTATACTTAAGATCTAGGATTCTATATACTGAATTATCAATTTGCTTTTCAGTAATGTTTCCTAAATCCAATTCATTTTTAATTCTGCCTACAATATTATCTAATTTTTCCAAATCAGCATTTTTTTGAAGTAAGGCTGGCATAAGGGGTATATCAACTCCTGCCTTTATAGCCATAACAACTGCATCTTCTTCTCCAAAATGATCTGCAATAGCCTGCATTTTCATAACATCAGTAATAACAATACCATCATAGTTCATTTTTTCTCTGATAATTCCTGTAATGATGTCATCAGAAAGTGTTGCAGGTATACCAACTACACTGCCATCTTTTTTTGAAATAGCTGTGTCTTTTTCAAGCTTTGGATAGGATATATGCGCTGTCATTATCATATCCACTCCATCATCAGCTGCTTTTTTAAATGGCACTAATTCTAATTTTTCTACTTCTTCATAGGTTTTATCCACAACTGGTAAGCCTAAATGACTATCAGTTTCAGTATCCCCATGGCCTGGGAAATGTTTTATAGCAGCTGATACTCCTTGATCTTGAATTCCTTTTACAACTTCTGAACCCAATTCCCCCACTAGCTTAGGGTCAGAAGAAATTGAACGTAAGCCTATAACAGGATTGTTTGGATTGTTATTGGTATCCGTAACAGGTGCAAAATTTACATTTATACCTAAGGCCTTTATTTCATCTGCAATAATTTTTCCGTATTCATAGGCTAGTTTTTTATCTTTTGTAGCACCTAAAGCCATATTGCCTGGCAAGGATGTACCAGTTCCAAGTCTTACAACTATACCTCCCTCTTGATCGATTGAAATTAATAAAGGATCTAAACCATTTTCAATAGCAGCTTTTTGTATGTTATGGGTAAGTTTTGTAGTTTGTTCTGTATCATGTACATTTTCTGCAAAAAGAATAATCCCACCAACTTTATATTTAATTATTGCATTTTTGATATCCTCATTTAATTCTGTAACTTCTTTAAGCTCTCCATTTTCATCTTCCCAATACCTAAATTCTAGCATAAGCATTTGACCAATCTTTTCATCTAAAGTCATATCTGCTATTTTATCTTCGATCTTCTTATCTTTAGCTATACTTTTAGTACTGGTGTCTTCTTTGACAACTTCTTTTTCTGGCTTCATCTCACTAGAGTTTTCTGTCTTAAAGTCTTGGTTATCGAGATTATTATTCTCTAAAGTTAAAGTATCTTCAGTGGAATCGGTGGCACTTTGATTAAGTATATCATCTAAGTTTTGTGCATCATATTCTATAACTTCTTTATTGGTATCATCAGATGCATGAACTAAATTATTTGGAGCTAAGCTAATACCTAGGGCTAAAAATAATGTCAGTCCATAATGGTAATTTTTATTCATTTACCCCTCCTTATATTTGTAATTTTAGTATAAAATGGAAATATAATTTAGTCAAGAAAACATTTGCATAAATTAGATACTATTTAACTTAATCTTAATTATAATTAAAGGCTACATATATTGGGTAATAAGTAATATATTAAAAATTATGGAGGAATATATGAAATGGGAAGATAGACGTAGGAGCTCAAATGTAAGACGAGGTCCTAGTATGAATACTCGCGGAGGCGGTGGCAGACGAGGATCCCGTGGCCCTATATTTATACCAACAGGTGGACGTGGAGGCCTGGGTGGTATCATTTTATTTTTTATTTTAATGGCCTTAATGAGAGGATTAACAGGTATAGGATCTAATGTAGGAACCGACAATAATAACCAAGGCCAATACCAAGAGCACGTTCAAGTAGATCAAAGGTCTAGCACTGATAACCAAGCTGGTGGACGCGATAGGCTTGAAGATTTCTTGGCTGTAGTATTAGCAGATACAGAAGATGTTTGGCATGCTAAGTTTGAAGAAATGAATGCAACTTATGAAGAACCAACTATGGTTCCATTTACAGGGAGTACAAGGTCAGCATGCGGGGTTGCTCAATCAAATATGGGTCCTTTTTACTGCCCATTAGATGAGAGTATTTATATAGATGTTGATTTTTATAATCAACTTGTAAATCAATTTGGGGCAGGCGGTGATTTTGCTTTTGCTTATGTCCTAGCCCACGAAGTAGGCCACCATGTACAAAATCAACTTGGTATCCTAGAGCAGACTAATAAACTTAGACAAACTTTATCTACTAAAGAATACAATAAATATTCTGTAGCCCAAGAGCTGCAAGCGGATTATTTTGGTGGATTATTTGCCTACTATGTAGAAGAGAAAGGATACTTAGAGCCTGGTGATATAGATGAAGCGATGAATGCTGCAGCAGCAATAGGTGATGATAAAATCCAAGAAATGGCTGGCAGAAATGTAAATGCGGATACCTTTACTCACGGATCATCAGCCCAAAGAAAAGAAGCCTTTGATTTAGGCTACCAGTATCATGATATAGAACATTCTATGGTATTTTTTGACAGAATCCAATAAAAAAAGACCTCAGCTGAGGTCTTTTTATTTGCATTTAGGACATAGTCCCCTATAAACTATTTCTTCTAATTGGATGTCGTAATCAGCTAGTTCATCAGGTAGGTTATGGTCGATTACTTCAAAATCACCTATACTACCACAGTTTTCACAGATAAAATGTCCATGAAATCTTTTCCTAAATTCATATCTCTTACTATTCATATTAAAGTCTAATTCTTTAACTATCTTTTTATTAGAAAAAAGATTAAGCGTATTATACACTGTAGCTTGTGATATAACTGGATCGATTTCTTTTAAATCTTTATAAATTTTTTCCGCTGTAGGATGGGTGTGATTTAAAACTAAATAATCAAGTATTAGAAGTCTTTGATGGGATAATCTTATATCATTTGCTTCCAATAATTTTTTTAATTCATTCATTCTATTTTCGGTATTGAGATTTTTCATCTCCTCAAGCTTAGTTTCCATAGCACCCCTTTCTTTTTATTAGTATACAGCAATATAAGACTAAATCAATGTTTAAAATATTTAAAAGAAAAAAGACTCTACAAGAGAGCCTTCTTAATAAACTATTTAAAAACTTATGCAAGTTCTACTTCTGCACCAGCTTCTTCTAATTGAGATTTTAAAGCTTCTGCATCGTCTTTTGAAAGTTTTTCTGCTACTGTTGCAGGTGCACCATCAACTAATGCTTTAGCTTCTTTAAGTCCTAGACCAGCAGCATCTTTAACAACTTTGATTACGTTGATTTTAGCTTGTCCAGCTGATTTAAGAACTACATCAAATTCTGATTTTTCTTCTTCTGCTGCTTCTCCACCAGCTGCTGCTGCTCCTGGAGCTGCTGCAACTACTGCTGCTTGAGCTGTTACGTCGAATTCTTCTTCGATTGCATGTACTAGGTCAGATAGTTCTAGTACTGTAAGTTCTTTAATATCTTCTAATAATTGTGTTACTTTTTCGCTTGCCATTTTAATTCTCCTTTTATTGTTTATTCTTCAGCATCGCTTTTTGCGTTTTTATACTTAATTTTAACTTTATTACTTGTTATTCAGCTGTAGTTTCTTCTACTTCTTCTGCTACTTCACCATTTTCTTCTTTTTTAACGCGTACTGTATCAAGAGCAAGGGCAATTTTAGCAATTGTATTATTAAGGTCACCAACAAGTGCTTGAATTGGTGATTGTAATACATTTGCAAGCATTGAGTAAAGAACGTCTTTGCTTGGTAATGAAGCAATTGCAGTCATTTGTTCGCCTGTTTGGATGTTGCCATCTACAAGACCAGCCTTGATTAAAAGTTTTTCTTTTTCATCATCTCCAGCTTTTCTGTAATCAACAGCAACTTTTGGGCCTGTAACAGAATCTTCGTTTGAGAAGATTAATGCGTTTGTTCCTTTTAGTTCACTAACGATATCATTGTATCCAAGTTCTTCAAAAGCAAATCTCATCATTGTGTTCTTGTAAACTTTATATTCTGAGTTACCTTCTCTAAACTTTGTACGAAGATCAGTGACTTCTTGAACATCCATTCTATCAAAACCAACAAGTGTTACAGATTTTGAGTTTTCAATTTTTTCTTTAATTTCATTAACAACTTCTTGTTTAGCTGCTATAGCTTTTTCGCTCACTATTTCACCTCCTAAAGGCTTTTTGGTAGGTATTAAAAAATCCCCACTAAAGTAAGCATATTAAATATGCTTACACCGGTGGGGATGTAAGTTTCATTTATCCCACCTATACGCAATTATTAAACATTGATGTCTGCGTAGTCTTTGGTAGCCTGTTTATTTGACTATGATATTATATCACAGATTTTTAATTTTGCAAATTATTTTTTGTCTACTAAATCCATTACTCTTTGAGGTGATAGTTTTACACCAGGTCCCATAGTTGATGCTACTGTTACTGATCTAATGTATCTACCTTTTGATGATGCTGGTTTATCTTTTACAATTGCTGTAAGTAAAGCTCTGATGTTTTCAGCAAGTTTTTCTTGACCAAATGAAACTTTTCCTGTTGGAACGTGGATTAAGTTTGCTTTGTCAGTTCTGTATTCTACTTTACCTGCTTTGATTTCTTCGATAGCTTGTTTTACATCCATTGTAACTGTACCAGTTTTTGGGTTAGGCATAAGTCCTTGTGGTCCAAGTACCCTACCAATTTTACCAACTGTAGCCATCATATCTGGTGTAGCAATTACTACATCAAAGTCTAACCAGTTTTCATTTTGGATTCTTTCTGCTAATTCGTCTCCACCTGCATAGTCTGCACCTGCTGCTAGAGCTTCATCGATTCTATCTTCTTTTACGAAAGCAAGGATTTTTTGTTCTTTACCTGTTCCGTGTGGAAGGATGATTGTTCCTCTAACTTGTTGGTCAGCGTGACGGCTGTCAACACCAAGTTTTAAGTGAAGTTCTACAGTTTCATCAAATTTTGCTTTTGCTGATTTTTCAACAATGTCTAATGCGTCATTTAATTCATATTCTAGTGTATTGTCATATGAATTTTTAGATTCTAAATATTTTTTTCCTCTTTTTGCCATTTAATTCCTCCTTGTGGTAAATCGAGTTGCCTCTCCCACTAATCTTCTACAGTAACTCCCATAGATCTTGCTGTTCCTGCTATCATGCTTACTGCTGCTTCTAAACTAGCTGCATTAAGGTCTTTCATTTTTGTTTGAGCAATCTCTTCTAGTTGGCTTCTTTTAATTGATCCAACTTTGTTTTTGTTTGGCTCACCTGAACCTTTGTTTAGGTTGATAGCTTTTTTGATTAATACTGGTGCTGGTGGTGTTTTTGTAATAAATGTAAAGCTTCTATCCGTAAATACTGTAAGCTCTACCGGTATTATCATTCCAGCTTGATCTGCTGTTTGTGAATTAAATGCTTGTACAAAGTCCATAATGTTAATTCCGTGTGGACCTAGTGCTGTACCTACTGGTGGTGCTGGAGATGCTGCTCCTGCTGGTACTTGTAATTTAACTACTGCTTGTACTTCTTTATCTGCCATAATTTACCTCCTTGTGGTCATAGCGGGGGTTTGCCCTCCCACGTTCTAGCAGTTATAAAACTAAATTGTTTCGATATCTGTAAATTCTAAGTCTATTGAAGTATCACGACCAAAAATATCTACAAAGGCTTTTATAGTTTGTTTTTCGGCATCTACTTCTGTAACTTCACCTACAAAGTCCTTAAAAGGACCTGCAATGATATTTACATTATCTCCTACGGCTACATTGATATCCATGATTGGTTTTTTCTCTTTTACACCAAATTTTCTAACTTCTGCTGGTGTAAGTGGCACAGGTTTTCTATCTGGGCCTACAAAACCGGTTACTCCTTGGGTATTTCTAATGATGTACCAAGATTTGTTGGTTACATTCATTTTTACCATTACATAGCCTGGGAATAATTTTCTAGTTTTTACTTTTTTCTGATCGTTTTTTACTTCCACGTATTCTTCTGTTGGCACTGTTACATCAATGATATCTGGGTTTTGATCATTATCAATCATTGATCTAATCTTATCGCAAACCCTATTTTCATAACCTGTGTAGGTATGAACTACATACCATTTTGCCTTTTCAGAAGCTTCGCTTGTTTCTTCTACTGTATCTTCTACAGCTTCTGCTTGATCTTCTAAAGGTTCGTTTCTGTCAAAAGAATCTGTCATCATGCACCTACATTAAATTATGAAACCTAATAGGTTTGCAAATAACATATCTAATAGCCAAATCACAACTCCTGTTATAGCACTAATAGCTAAAACTAATAGTGTATATTGAAGGGTAGTTTGTTTATCTGGCCATTGAATTTTTTTTCTTTCTCTGCTGACAGAGGCGAAAAAACCTTCATCTTTTTTTGCCATTATTTGCTCCTATTTTGTTTCTCTATGCAATGTATGTTTTTTACAGAATGGGCAATACTTATTTAACTCAAGTCTTTCTTGATGAGTCTTTTTGTTTTTTGTAGTATCATAGTTTCTGTTTTTGCATTCAGTACATTCTAATTTTACTTTATCTGCCATTAAAACACCTCCTAATTTTATATACGGATAATTCCTACAAGTGATAATAATACCATCCTTACATAGCTTTGTCAACTTAAATTTCTTCTAATTTCTCGTAAAAAGATATGCGTCTAGCTACTAGAAATTTTCTTAAATCATCAAGATCATGGTTAGAAAAACATTGATCTTGATAACCTAATAAAATTTCTTCTATATCTGGTAGGACATAAACATCCTCATCAAACATTTTTCCAAGGTATATATCCTCCCTATCATAATAAACTTCTGGAGGATAATCTTCTAATTTTGATGTATCAAAAATAACAAAGCTATCATTTGAATAAACTTTATCTTTTACTATTAAAACTCTTTCCTTTGGATCTATAAGTCTGCCTGTTTTAAAATCACGCATCTATACTCAAACCTTCTTTTTTTATAGTATCTACTATTTTCTGACAAGAATTTTTTGCAATCTCATCAGTCTCTGCTTCAACCATTACCCTAATAAGTGGTTCTGTTCCGCTAGCTCTTACTAAAACTCTACCAGTATCTGCTAGCTCATTTGTAACTTGGTCTACCATTTCTTTTACTACTTTATTATTTAAGGTGGCTTCTTTATCTTTTACATTTACATTTAGCATGGTTTGTGGATATATTTTTAAATCACGAGTTAGGGACTTAAGGTCAGATTTTTGATCAATCATAGCTTCCATTATCCTTAGAGAAGTCAATATCCCATCACCTGTTGTAGCATATTTTCTAAATATTATATGGCCAGATTGTTCCCCACCGATTTCATAGTCATTTTCATCCATGGCTTGGTGAACATATTTATCACCTACTTGGGTTTTTTCATATTCTATACCTAAATTATCAAGGGCTTTATAAAGGCCAATGTTACTCATAACTGTAGTAACTACAGTATTTGATGGAAGTTTGCCCTCATCTTTCATATGTTTAGCGCATACATAAAGGATAGAATCTCCATCCACAATATTGCCCTCACTATCAATGGCTATACATCTATCAGCATCCCCATCAAAAGCAAAGCCTACATCAAGTTTATTTTCTAAAACGAATTTTTGTAGATGTTTGATATGGGTTGAGCCCGCATCCACATTTATATTAAAACCATTTGGCTTATCATTCATTACATAGGTATCAGCTCCTAGGGCATCATACACGGGTTTTGCAATGGTAAAGCTTGCTCCATTTGCACAATCTAGTCCTACTTTGATACCCTCAAAAGACTTATCTACTGTTTGGATTAAAAAGGCAATATATCTATTTCTACCTCCGATAAAGTCAACAGTACGTCCTATATCTTCTCCAACTGCAAGGTCAATATCATTTATGTCGCTATCTATATAGTCTTCTAGTTTTTCTAGGAAATCATCTTTCATTTTTTCCCCATTAGCATCTATAATTTTGATTCCATTATCATAGTAAGGATTGTGGCTGGCTGTAATCATGACCCCACAATCAAAATCCTCACTCCTTGCTATATATGATACGGATGGAGTTGGTGTTACGTGTAAGAGGTGGGCATTTGCTCCTGATGAAGTAATACCTGCTGCCAGAGCATCTTCAAACATGTAAGATGACCTTCTAGTGTCCTTTCCTATTACGATTTTTCCGTTATAACCATTTTTTTTATTAAAATAATCTCCTAAAAATCTTCCTATTTTAAAAGCATGGTAGACATTTAGTCCTTTATTTGCTTCTCCTCTAAAACCATCGGTTCCAAAATATTTCATAAAACCTCCTCATATGTAAAACTATTTTATCTATAGATTTATTATACACTTTGAGTGCACTTTCAAAAATAATATGGTTATCAAAATTGGATAAGGGTACAATTGAACTGAGGTGAATTATGAAATTAGAAACTTTAAACAATGAAAAATTTTATATAAATGGCGAATATGTTGCAGGTGCTAGTGGTGAATTTATAGATGTAGAAAACCCAGCTACAGAAGAAATTTTTGCAAAAATCCCTAGTGCTAATGAAGAAGATATAAATAAAGCTGTAGATGCTGCTTATGATGCTTTTCCAGCTTGGTCAAAAACCCCTCTTGAAGAAAGAGTAGCTTTAGTAAAAAAACTTAACCAATGGATGGACGAGCACCAAGATGATTTTGATGAATTAATTTTATTAGAACTTGGTATTCCAATACATGTTGGACACGGATCCCAAGTAGGTAGACAAGTTGGCCGTGCTGATGTATTTATTGAACAAGTACAAAATATAGATTTAGAAACTCCAATGGAAGGTGGAATTTTAGTTCGTGAACCAATAGGTGTAGTAGCATCTATAACACCATGGAATTATCCATTAGGGCAAATTATTCAAAAAGTAATCCCTGCTCTAGTATCAGGATGTACAGTTGTACAAAAACCAGCTACAAACACTCCTTTATCTGCATACTTACTTGCAAAAGGTATTGATGAAGTAGGTTTCCCAAAAGGTATATTTAACCTAATAACTGGTCAAGGATCTGAAGTTGGAGATATATTAAATAAGCATCCCAAAGTTGCTATGATTTCCTACACAGGATCTCTTGCAGGTGGTGCTGCTTCAGCTAAAGCTGGAATGGATACTGCAAAAAAAGTTGTTCTAGAACTAGGCGGTAAGTCTCCAGCAGTATTTATAAAAGGAGCTAATATAAAAGAAGGTGTTGAACAAGTACTAAATACTGTTTATAAAAACATCGGACAAACTTGCTCTTGCCTATCACGCGCTGTTGTTACAGAAGATATATATGATAAAGTATTAGAAGAATTCTTAAAGCAATACGAAAACTATCCAGTGGGTGACCCAAAAGATGAATCAACAGTAGTAGGACCACTTTCAAGTGAAAAGCAATTTGAAAGAGTAAAATATTATATCGAAAAAGGTATAGAAGAAGGTGCAGAATTAATTCGTGGCGAAGTACCAGAAAAATCTGGGAAAGGTTATTACGTAAAACCTGCTATATTTACTAATGTAAAACCTGGAATGATCATCCATGATGAAGAAATATTTGGACCAGTTTTATCAATTGTAAAAGTAAAAGATGTTGATGAAGCTATTGAAGTAGCAAACGCAGTAGACTACGGTCTATCTTCAGCAGTATTTGGTGAAAATGAAAAAGCCTTAGAAGTTGCTAAAGAAATAAAAGCTGGAGAATGCTATGTAAATACATCACAAAAAGGACCAAACCTACCATTTGGTGGTTACAAACAATCAGGTATCGGCCGTGAAGGTGGACTATACGGATTATTAGAATACTACGAATTAAAATCAATTTATACCAAATAAATTAAAAAATCTTTAAGAAGAGCTTAGGCTCTTCTTTTTTTATGCCAAAGTATACTATAATGAAAGTATGAGAAAATTAGATTACATACCAAAAACAGATATAAAAATGATCCATGTAGATAAGTCCTACACTTTTGGAGTTGATTCCATAATTTTATTGGACTTTGCAAGAATGAAGAAAAATAAAACTCTAGCTGATATAGGCAGTGGCTCCGGAATTCTTAGTCTTGGATCTAATAGTTATTATGATTTAGAGAAAGTTTATGCCATAGAGATTCAAAAGGAAAAGGCAAAACTACTTAAAGAAAATTTAATTCTAAACAAAATTTCTAATATAGAAATTATAAATGAGGACTTAAATAAAGTTAACCTTGGCACAAATACTCTAGATTATATCATAACCAACCCTCCCTACTACAAAATTACAGATAATATCGGAAACAAAAATGAAGAGTTTCTTATATCCCGCCAAGAAAAATATCTAATTCTAACAAATATTTTTGACTTTGCAAATAAAACTTTAAAAGATAGAGGGAAAATGTTTATGATCCATAAGCCAGAACGCATGGTAGAAATCTTTAAAGAATCAGGCAACCTCAAGCCAAAAAGAATAAAATTTGTTCATTCCACATATGATAAAAAGCCCCAGTTTATTTTGATTGAATTTGTAAAAAATGCCAATGATGGAATAAAAATTGAAGATCCACTAATAATCTATGAAAATGGGAACTATAGTCAGCAAATGAAGATTATAAATGGCCTGATTTAATTCCTATAAAATTTGTAATATATTGTTAAAAGTGTTAAAATATTGTTGAAAAATTATATCATATTAGGAGGAAATATGAAAATTAATCAACTTAAACCATTAGTTCTAGCCCTGTCACTATCATTGGTTTTTGCTGGTTGTGATAATAATGCAAATACGAATGAGCAAAAGCCAGAAAATGAACAGAGTGAACAAGTAGAAGAAACCACAAAAGTTGAGGAAGAAGCTACTAGCGAAGGAAATACAGAAAAAAATTCTGAGGAAGCTGAAGATGAGAAGGCTGACTCAAAAGATAAAAAAGAGAATAGTACATCCTTAAAAGATGGTACATATAAGGCAAGTGCTAACGGCTATGACCGTGAAATAAATCTAGAAGTAACAATTGCAGATGGCAAAATCTCAGACATAGAACTTTTAGAAAATCACGAGACAGATGCTGTTATAAACAGAGCATTTCCTATAATCAAAGAAAGAATAATAAAAGCAAATAGCCCAGATGTAGACTCTGTATCTGCTGCTACTTACTCAACAACAGCTATTAAGCAAGCAACATTATCTGCATTAGAAGAAGCTGGACTTGAAAAAGATTCTATAAAAGTAACCAATTCTACAGGCTATGAAGAAGATAGAGAATTATCTGAAGCAGAAGATAAAACTACGAACCTTCTTGTAATCGGTGCTGGCCCTGCTGGCCTTTCTTCAGCTATTCAAGCTAAACAAGATGGCGTAGAAAACGTAACTGTTATCGAAAAAATGGATATCTTAAGTGGTAACGGTAAATTTGATATGAACTTCTTTGACATGGCTAATTCTGAAGCTATGAAAGCAAATAATAACGAAGTAACTAAAGAAGAATACAAAGAAAATTACCTAGAAAAATCTTGGGACAGCGAAGAAAGAATCGATGCTGTTACAGATGGAGCTTTTGAAGTTGATAGTTGGTTAAGAGACCAAGGTATAGAACTTGACCATAACTTTGGTGAAGATGGATCTATGAATCACATGGCCAAAGAAGATGAATATGCTGGTGACTATATTCAAACAAAATTAGAAGCAACCGCAAAAGAACTTGGTGTGGACATAATTCCAGGAACAAAAGCTACAGATTTACTAATAGAAGATGGTAAAGCAACTGGAGCAGTAGTAGAAGATAAGGAAAATACTTATAATATAAATGCTACATCTACAGTTATTGCAACAGGTGGTTTCTCTAATAATCCTGATTTATTAGCAGAGTATATACCAGGAGCAGAAGAGATCCCTACATCAAACCAAATGGGTGCAACTGGTGACTTTGTAGAAATAGCTAAAAATCACAACATCAAATTAGACGATATGGAAAAACCATCCATCTTCCCTAAAATCTTAGATCCTAGACGTGACCTTACTGGTGCTTTTGATAGTAATTTTATTTTTGTAAATGAAAATGGAGAAAGATTTATAGATGAAACTAGTGGTGGTGTAGAATACGGTCAAGAAATGATGAAAAATCGCCCAGTATACTACATCTTTGATGAAGCAGCAAGGGATTCTTTCTATAGACTAACAAGTCAAGTAGAAAAAGGTTATATAGCAGAATACGATAATATAGAATCTTTAGCTGAAGCAATTGGATGTGAAGCTGATACTCTAAAAGAAACATTTGATACCTACAATAAAGCTGTAAAAGATGAAATTGATGATCCATTTAGAGAAGAAGCGTCAGAAGAGGAAATAAATACAGACGGCAAATTATATTGTGTAACAGTTACCCCTGCAGTTCATATGACAAAAGGTGGTATAGTTGCCAATGAAAAAGCCCAAGTACTAGATAATGAAAATAACATTATCGAAGGCTTATACGCAGCAGGTGAAGTAACAGATACATCTGGTGCTTACTCATCAGCAGTAATATTTGGTAGAATATCTGGTAAATCAGCAGCAGAAAATATCAATAAATAAGATTTTAAAAACGCGTCTAATTTGTTTTAGGCGTGTTTTTTGATACAATAAATTAAAGGAGTTTTTATGGACTATCAAATTTATTTTATTCCTACACCAATAGGAAATCTTGACGATATGACAATTAGGGCAATTAATACCCTAAAAGAAGTAGATATTGTAGCCTGCGAAGACACTAGGGAAAGTAAAAAGCTACTAGACCATTATGGCATAAATAAACCCCTTACCTCCTACCATAAATTTAACGAAACAAGTAAGAGTATAGAAATAATAGAAAATGTCAATGCTGGTAAAACTTATGGAATAATAACTGACCAAGGCATGCCTGGTATATCAGACCCAGGTCATATCCTTATAAAAAAATGTATAGAAGAAAATATTTCATATACAATTTTACCAGGAGCAAGCTCGATAATAACTGCCCTTGTAGGATCAGGACTAGATAATGACCGCTTCTCTTATTATGGTTTCATTCCAAAGAAAAATGGAGATAAAAAGAAATTATATCAAGAATTAGAAAATGAATATAAAACATCAATCTTATTTGATACCCCTCACAACTTAGAAAATACTCTTAATGATTTTAAAGAATATTTTGCTGACCGCAAACTTTGTATAGCCCGTGAGCTTACAAAAAAGTTTGAGGAATATGTATTAGAAGATATAACTGATATAAAAATTGAAGATATAACCTTAAAAGGCGAATTTGTTCTGATTTTATCTGGCAAAGTTGAAAGCGAGGATGCTGACATAAGTGCTTATGAGGATGAGATTAAAAAACAAATAGATGAGGGACTTAGGACAAAGGATATAGTTAAAAATATAAAAAGAGTAAGTGATTTCTCAAAAAATGAAATCTATGAATACGTCTTATCTTTAAATAAATAAATCGGGCGAAGTGCCCGATTTTTAATTTACTCTATTTTCAGAATCCCCTGTTTTTATAACTTCTACTGCGCTATCGAGGGCATATTTCATTTGATTTTCTAAAGCAGTATCAGTAAAAAATGCTATGTGACTATACATATCTACTTTAGGATGATTAAGCAGCGTATCAAATAATTTATCATCATAGTCTGGATTATTTTTACCATAAATACCATCTTCATTTTCATAAACATCTAGGGCTGCTCCATCAATTTTGCCATCATCTATAGCATCTAATAAGGCTTTTGTATCTATAAGTCCTCCACGAGATGTATTTACTATTAGTGCCCCATCTTTCATTTTATCAAAAGCATCTTTATCAAATTGGTGGAAATTTTCATCAACTAGGGCCGCATGAATAGAAAAAATATCTGATTTTTCTAAAAGTTCATCAAATTCTACAAAGTCTACTGTGTTTTTTGCATAAGATTTTGGGTGAGGAGTTGTAGCTATTATCTTTACTCCAAACGGTTTTAAGCCTTCAGCAACTAAGTAACCAATGGTTCCTAGACCATAGATACCAACTGTTTTTCCTCTTAAAGTTTTACCTAGTTTATTTTCACTAAAGCGAAAATCTTTTTTCTCCATATCATTTTGGATCTCACTATCTTTTTTAAGTAGTTTTAAAATCATCATTACGGTAAATTCGGCAATTGATTCTGGAGAATAATCTGGTGTATTAGTTACTACTAGTCCAGCTTCATTTGCTTTTTCTAAATTTATCCTGTCATAGCCAACGGATGTTATAGAAATTTGTTTTATACCATAATCAGCAATCTTTTGATACATATCATCACTAAGTTTACTTGATGCTGCTAGCACTAACCCATCAGCATCCTCTAATCTTGAAATGTTTTCATTATTTATAGGTTCATCTACTATATCTACTTCTATATTATTTTTTTCTTCCCATTGTTTGATGTATTTTATAGAAAGAGAATTAGGTTTATATATGCAAATTTTCATTCCTAGCTCCTTTAAAAGTTTAAATAGTATCTCTACCCTATTTTTAAGCAAAATAAAAAGAACCCTAAGGTTCTTTAAATTATAAAATTATTTTTTTCTGTTTTTTCTTTTAGCTGCGTCATTTTTTTTCTTTTTAATAACGCTTGGTTTTTCGTAGTGTTCTCTTCTTCTGTATTCAGAAAGTACACCGGATCTTGCGCATTGTCTTTTGAATCTTTTAATTGCACTATCGATTGATTCGTTTTCTCCAACTTTAATTTCTGTCATCTCTATCCCCCCTCTCGTATTACACAAAAATTTTTTCAGATTCTATTGTGGATTACATTTTAGCCTGGAGGCCAGTGAAATGCTCTGCCACCTAGAACGTGAAAATGCAAGTGAGGAACTGTTTGTCCCCCGTCTTCGCCGATATTTGTAACAACTCTATAGCTTTCCAGATTATTTTCTGCAGCTAATTTTTGGATAGCCAGCATAATTCTACCTATAAGAGCGCTGTCACTTTCTTCTACCTGCGCTAAACTTGTTATGTGCTTTTTTGGTATAACAAGAAAATGGATAGGTGCTTGTGGATCTAAATCATTAAAGGCAATTATGTCTTCATCTTCGTAGATTTTGTCACTAGGAATTTCTCCTGCTGCAATCTTACAAAATACACAATCCATACTTCACCCCCATTAGTATATATTCTACCACAATAAAAAAAGCGAGTCAATAAATTACATTGATAAATGCACATCTTTTATGTAAATATTTTTAATTAGGGTATACAATAAATAATGACTTTGAAAAGAAAGGATATATAATGAAAATTTTAATTTTAGGTTCTAATGGTGGAGTTGGAAGTAAAGTAACTAAGCTTCTAAAAGAGTCCAATGCAGATTTTACAGCAAGTGTAAGAGATGAAAAAAAGTTAGAAGAACTTAAAGCTAGTGATATAGATGCAAAATTAATTGATGTTGCCAAAGACTCTATAGATGATATGGTAGAAAGTTTTAAAGGTTATGATAAAGTATTATTTACTATAGGAGCTGGTGGTAAGGGTGGTGCTGAAACTACTGTTAAAGTTGACCTAGATGGTGCTGTCAAAACTATGGAGGCTGCTAAAAAAGCAGGAGTTGACCAATACTATATGGTTTCTACCTGGGACTCATCAAGAGAAGCTGTAGAAAATCCAGATGACCCAATCAAAACCTATACAATTTGCAAACACTATGCAGATTTGTATCTAAAAAATAATTCTGGATTAACTTATACTATAATTCACCCATCAAGCTTAAATGATAATCCTGGTCAGGGAACTATCGAAGTAACTGACACCCACTCAACAAAAGTAGCAGGTGATCAGTCTATATCTCGTAGTGATGTCGCTAAAGTAGTTGCAAAGTTACTTTTAAGCGATGGATACAAAAACGAAGAAATTCAAATTGCAGCTGGAGATACTGATATAGATGAAGCTTTAGAAGATATAAAATAGCAAGCAAAAAGACAGCTCACAAGCTGTCTTTTTATATACGTTCTCCTACTAACTCATCATTGACTATTTCAGTAATCTTCACATCAATAATAGTATTAGCAGGGATATCTTCTTTTACATTTACTTTTAAGTAATTTGTAGAATATCCCCCACTATATCCTTCTAAGTCTGATTTTGATTCTACTAAAACTGATAAGACTTTTCCAATTTGCTTTTCTAAAAATTCTTCACGATTAGTTTCTTCAATTTTTTCTAAATCATGGAGTCTATCTTTTTTGATATTACCATTTATTTGATTACCCATTTTTGCTGCACGAGTACCTTCTCTTGGGGAGAATTTGAATAAATGGGTTTTTGAAAATTTAATATCATTTACAAAATCCATAGTTTGTTTGTGATTTTCTTCTGTCTCGCCAGGAAAACCAACTATAATATCTGTAGTTATTCCTGCATTTGGGAAAACTTGCCTAATTTCTTCTACTTTTTCTTTATATAAAGCTCTATCATATTTTCTATTCATAGCTTTTAGAACATCATCTGATCCTGATTGCAGTGATAGGTGGAAGTGGTCACAAGCTTTTCCGGTAGCTTTCATTCTTTCTAAAAACTCTGTAGAAATATGTCTAGGTTCCATAGAAGATAATCTTATTCTTTCTATGCCATCTACTTTTGCCACAGCTTCTATAACATCTATTAGGCTAGATCCATCGTCAAAGTCTTTTCCATAGCTTGATACATGGATACCTGTTAAAACTATTTCTTTAAAGTTATTTTTAGCTAATCTTTTAGTTTCATCTACAATTGATGGGATATCACGGCTAACTATATTGCCCCTTGCATAGGGAATTAGACAATAGGAACAGTACATATTGCAACCATCTTGGATTTTTAGATAGGCTCTTGTCATTTCTGTTTGATTAGAAATTTGTAGTTCTTCAAAACTTTTTGTTTCACTTGGAGCAATTATTTTATCAATAGCTCCCTTATTTTGTAAAACATCTTCGCAAAGTTCTACTACATTTTCTTTATTACGAGAACCTAATACAATATCTACTCCCTCTATCGCAGCTACTTCTTCAGGTTTTACTTGGGAATAACAACCCATAACTGCAACAACTGCTTCTGGATTATCACGGCGGGCACGGGATATCATCTGCCTACTTTTTCTATCACTCATATTGGTTACAGTGCAGGTATTTATCACGTATATATCAGCGTTTTCATTAGCTTTTTCATAGCCTTTTTGTAAAAATAATTCTTCTACTGCTTCTGATTCGTACTGATTTACCTTGCAACCTAGAGTTATTATGTTAAATGAATTTGTCATTAGTCAAATAAGTCCTTAATTTTTGCAAAGAATCCTTTTTCGTGTGCCTTTACTTCTTCTCCTAGAGTATTAGCATAAGTTTCTAAGGCTTCTTTTTGTTCATTATTTAAGTTTGTTGGAGTTACAACATTTACATAGAAGTATAAGTCACCTGTTCTTTTTGTTCTGCTATCTGTAATTCCTTCTCTTTTAAGCTTAAACTTAGTACCTGTCTGAGTACCTGCAGGAATTTCAAATTTTGTAGTTTGATGTAAGGTTGGTACTTCTATTTCACCGCCTAGGGTCGCTGTTGGGAATGATATTGGCATATCGTAATAAATGTCTAAACCATCACGTTTAAATATTTCATGATCTTCTACATCTAGTACTACATACAAGTCTCCATATGGACCACCATTTTCTCCGGCATTTCCTTTGCCAGTTATACGCATTACATTATTTGTTTCCACTCCTGATGGGATGTCAAGTTTTATGCGTTCAGATTTGATAACTGTTCCTTCACCATGGCATACTTTACATGGGTCATCTATAATTTCACCTGTACCACCACATATTTCACAAGTAACAGTTCTACTCATCCTACCAAATGGTGTTTGGCTTACCTCATTTACTACTCCAGCTCCATTACACTTATCACAGGTATGGATTGAGCTTTGATTTTCTGCACCTGTTCCGTTACAAGTTTCACATTCTACTTCGCGTCTTACTTGTATTTCTTTGCTTGCCCCAAAAGCTGCTTCGGCAAAGGTTAGTTTTACTATTTGTTGAATATCTGAACCCTTGGTTGGCCTATTGCTAGCCCCTCCACCGGCACCATAAAATAAATCACCAAATAAATCTCCAAAAAGATCTCCAAATCCTCCTGAAAATCCTCCGCCGTAGCCACCAGCTCCACCGTTTTCAAAGGCAGCTGCTCCATACCTATCGTATTGGGCTCTTTTTTCACTATCTGATAATATTTCATAGCTTAAAGTTGCTTCTTTAAACTTTTGTTCTGCTTCTTCATCACCAGGATTTAAATCTGGGTGATATTTTTTAGCAAGTTTTCTGTATTCTCTTTTTATTTCTTGGTCGCTAGCATCACGGCTAACGCCAAGTATTTCATATGGATCTTGCATTTTTCCTCCATTTACACTTAAAAAAAGCTATTTCACAATGAAATAGCTTTTTATTTTATTTAACTTATTATACTTATTTTACCTAAGTTTGCTATTATAAATTAAATTTATTCTTCATCATCATCGATAACTTCGTAGTCTGCATCTACTACGTCATCATCTGCACTACCAGCTTCAGCACCTTCTGCTCCTGCAGCTTTATACATTTGTTCACTCATAGAATAGATTTTTTCTTGAAGGGCTTCTGTTTGAGCTTTGATTTCTTCTGTATTATCTGATGCAATTGCATCTTCTAGTTTTGTAATTTCTGCTTCGATCTCATCTTTTTGAGCACCTTCAATACCAGCTTCTTCTAGTGTTTTACGAGCTTGGTATACTAAGCTTTCTGCATTATTTTTTGTATCGATATCTTCTTTTTTCTTTTTATCTTCTTCAGCAAATTGTTCTGCTTCTTTTACTTTTCTATCGATTTCTTCATCTGTTAGGTTAGATGATGATGTGATAGTAATTTTTTGTTCTTTTCCTGAACCTTGGTCTTTTGCAGTTACATTTACAATACCATTTGCATCTATATCAAATGTTACTTCAATTTGTGGAACACCACGTCTTGCTGCTGGGATACCTGTTAATTGGAAACGTCCAAGTGTTGTATTGTCTGCTGCCATTTCACGTTCACCTTGGACAACGTGGATGTCTACTTCTGTTTGACCATCTGCTGCAGTGGTAAATACTTGTGATTTTTTAGTTGGAATTGTTGTATTTCTTTCGATAAGTTTTGTAGCAACTCCACCTAGTGTTTCAATACCTAGTGATAGTGGTGTAACATCTAATAATAGTAAGTCTTTTACTTCACCTGTTAGTACCCCACCTTGGATAGCTGCACCAAGTGCTACAGACTCATCAGGGTTGATATCTCTTTGTGGTTCTTTACCTACTAAGTTTTTAACTAAGTCTTGAACAGCTGGGATTCTTGTAGATCCACCTACTAGAAGTACTTTATCAATATCAGATGATTTTAAACCTGCATCTGATAATGCATCTTCTACTGGTTTTCTTGTTTCATCAACTAAATCTTTTGTAAGTTCATCAAATTTAGCTCTTGAAATTGAGATATCTAAGTGAACTGGTTGACCATCAACTGCTGTAATAAATGGTAAGTTTACATTTGTAGTCATTGTTGATGATAATTCTTTTTTAGCTTTTTCAGCTGCATCTTTAAGTCTTTGCATAGCTGTTAAATCTTTTGTAAGATCTACGCCATTTTCTTTTTTAAATTCACTTGCTAGGTAGTCTACTAATTTGTTATCAAAGTCATCCCCACCTAGTTTATTGTTACCACGTGTTGAAAGTACTTCAAATACTCCATCACCCACTTCTAGAATAGAAACGTCAAATGTACCACCACCAAGGTCATAAACCATGATTTTAGATTGGTCATGTTCTTTATCTAAACCATATGCTAATGAAGCTGCGGTAGGTTCGTTGATAATTCTATCTACTGTAAGACCTGCGATTTTTCCTGCGTCTTTTGTTGCTTGTCTTTGAGCATCTGTAAAGTAAGCAGGTACTGTGATTACTGCATTAGTAACTGTGTCATTTAAATATTTTTCTGCATCTGATTTTAATTTTTGTAAGATCATTGCAGAAATTTCTTCTGGTGAATATTTTTTACCATCAATTTCTGCTGTCTTATAGTCAGAACCCATTTCTCTTTTGATAGATGATATTGTTCTATCTGGGTTTGTTATTGCTTGTCTTTTAGCTGTTTCACCAACTAATCTTTCTCCATCTTTTGTAAATGCTACAACTGATGGAGTAGTTCTGTTACCTTCACTGTTTGGAATAATTACTGGGCTTCCACCTTCCATAACAGCTACTGCTGAGTTTGTTGTACCTAAGTCAATTCCTATAATTTTTGCCATATTAATAGCCTCCTATTTTGCTACCTTAACCATTGCTGGTCTTATTACTTTATTATTTAATTTGTATCCTTTTTGAAATGTTTCAATAATATGATCGCTTTCAACCTCATCAGAATCTTCAGCCAAAACTGCTTGGTGAACATTTGGATCAAAAATTTCACCATCTGATGGTATTTCTTCTAAACCTTCGTTTTTAAGGATATTTAACATTTCATCACGAGTCATCACTATTCCTTTAACAAGTCCATCTTCTGGGTCTTGATCTTTTAAGGCTCTATCAAAGTTATCAAGAACTGGTAAAAGTTTTTCTACTAAATTACTTACTGCAAATTTTTTAAAATCTACCTTGCTAGCTTCTTCTCTTTGTTTATAGTTTGTAAAATCCGCTAGAAGTCTTTGATATTTATCTTTAAACTCGTTGAAATCTTCTTCAAGTTTTTCATTAGTTACTTCGTTATTCTCTTTATCTTCATCAACGGCTTCATAATCATCATCAACTATTTCGCCATCGATAATTTCATCCTCTTCTAAGATTTCTTGATTTTCAGTCTGGTCTTTATCAAGCTTTTCATCATTTAATTTTTTTTCATCCATCCTTAAGCCCTTTCAATCATTAAGTAGTCTAGATATCATCATTATATCTGATATTACTTCGATATAATTGATACGAGTTAGCCCTATTACTCCGATGTGTCCAATGACATCATTGTTTATTTTAAAAGATGATGTAATGACAGTATTTTCTTTTAGTTCATCGAGCTTATTTTCATATCCTATTGTTATATCGAGTTTATCGTATAAGTTGTTACCCAAAAAACTATTTACTTTTTCTTTACTATCTAATAGTTTAATAAAATCACGAGCCTTAGATAAATCATCATATTCTTTAAAATTAAAGATATTTCCAAGCCCTTCAATTTGTATTTCTCTATTTTGCTTACCAAAAGACTGGCTTTGTAGCCTTTTTTCTATAATCTCAAGTAAAGATTTATAATCATTTAGCAAAGTAATTTCAAGTAAATTAAGATTATTATAAACCTCATTAATATCAGTTTCTACCATTGTCTTTTTAAGAACGTTATTAATAAATAATAGCTCATCAGGAGTTATTTCATAATCAAGATATATACTATCTTTTACTATAAGTCCATTGTCAAATACTGCTAGTAATAGCAATTGTCTATCCGATAATCTGATAAGCTCCATATTTACTATCATTTTTATTTCATTTTTATGAGTCATAGATACTGCTGTTAAATTCGTAAGTTCAGCTAGCATCTTAGTTGCAGTCTCCACAATGTCTTCTGCATTGTGATAATTTTTATCAAGTAAGTTTATAATTGTTTCACTTTTCTTTGCCTTTGATATATCCTCCATTTCATTTTTAAGAATATAATCTACAAACATTCTATATCCCTTATCAGAAGGAAGTCTACCACTTGAAGAGTGAGCTTTTTCTATTAAGCCCATTTTTTCAAGAGAACTCATTTCGTTTCTGATTGTTGCAGGTGATACATCCAATTTGTAGGTATCTGCAAGGCTTTTTGAGCCAATTGGCTCACCATCTATAATGTAAGAGTCTATGATAGAGAATAATATTTTTAACTTTCTATCATTCAAATTTATCTCCTTTAGCACTCTTTAGTATCGACTGCTAATATTAGTATACTAGGTAAAAACCCCCTGTCAAGATTAAATAATTAATCTTAAAAATTCATTAGATAAATTCATTCCTTTTTGGCTAAATTTAAAGTTTTGATCAATAATAAAAAAGTTTTGGTCAGTAAATTTTTCTATCTCTTTTTTATATTTTTCTAAGAAATTATAGCCAAATTTTTTCTTAAATTCTTCTAAGTTTATACCAGAAGTTTCTCTTAATTTAAAAATTATATATTCTATCTCACGCTCATTCTTATCTATATAGTTATAGTCATCTATCGGTAAGACATTTTTATTTATTTTGTCATTATAATGAATAAAGTTTCGAGTATTTGTATACCTATAGTTTGATAAATAACCTGATGCACTCATCCCAAAAGCGATATATCCCTCGCCTTCCCAATATTTTTTATTATGGTAGGACTGATAGCCATTTTTGGCAAAGTTTGAAACTTCATAGCGATGGAGGCCAATTTTTCCAAGTTCATCAACTAAATCATTAAAAATATCTATTTCTTTGTCATCATCCATCAAATCTAGCTTACCTTTTTTATCTAGGGCATAAAATCTGGACCCTTCTTCTAGAATAAGTGAATACCAAGATATATGTTCTGGGGATATTCTTTTTACAATTTCTAAATCATTTTTTACTGACTTATAATCTTGGTGGGGCAAGTTTAACATCAAATCAAAACTTAGATTATCAAATCCTACACTTCTTATAAGCTCTATATCCTTAATAGCAATGTCTGCAGTATGGTTTCTACCAATTGCTTTTAAAACTTTATCATCAAATGATTGGACACCTAGAGATATACGATTAATTCCTAAATCTTTATACAAAAGTAATTCATCTTTAGATATAGAATTTGGATTGCATTCTATGGTAAATTCTTTTATATTATCAATTTTAAAACCATCTAAGACTCTTCTTATCTTCTCTATATATTTTCCATCTATATAAGAAGGAGTTCCCCCACCTATATAAATAGAGTCTATCTCACAAGATAGTTTTTCTTGGTAGAGTTTTATTTCTTTTATTAAATTATTTATGTAATTATCTATCCTATGCTCAACATTCATATACGCACAAAAATCGCAGTAATAGCATTTTTTTTGGCAGAAGGGAATGTGGATATAGCAACCTACTTTTTGCATCATTTCTCCTTATTACTAAGTAATAAAAAAGATGGCCACTGCCATCCTTTTTAGATTATAATATTATATTTTTCCAGTGTTTCAAATACTATGTCTCTTTTTTCTAGGTCTTTATCAATTATAATTTGATCATCTTTTATACCATTATCCCTCAAGATATATAAAGTATCGAGGACAAAAATTTCACTACCTACCACATAAAAGTAAGCATCAGATTTTTCCTTGGCAAGGTCTGCTAGTTTTTCTAGATATTCTTTCCTAGATTCTATCCAATATTTTATAAAAGCAGATCCATCCACACATTCGAAATCTTTTTCGTAAAGATGATTATCTTTTTTATTTACATTTAAACTAATAAGTTCAGGTATATTTGAACTATCTATTTCAAATTTTTTAATCAAAGGACGCATAGTAGACATGGCTAAACCTTGGGATAATAAAACTAATGGCTTATCTTCACGTCTAAGGTTCATATTTGACTTAAATTTAAATATACTAACCTCATCCCCTACTTCTAGTTTTGATAAAGCTTTTTTAAATATAGATTTTCTTATAGGAATTTTTGTTGTAAATCTAATATTTCCTTCATCAGTTAGGGTGTTGATACTTAAATGATGAACTAGCTTTTTATTTACCTCACTGCCTTCATCATAACCAGGTAAACCTAGGTGAAAACTACTTCCCTCATCCCATACTAATTCTTCTGGTTTTTCTAAGGTGTAAGTATATACATTTTTATATTCTTCTTTTATATCTAAAATCTTAACTAAATATTTATCCATTTTCACTCCTTGATGATAACCGTTATCACTAACCTCACTATACCATTTGGAAACTATTCTTCATCCTCTACATCGATATTTTTTTTGCCAATATTTAAAGTAGTCTGAATATAATCAAAAAATAATTTGTAATCGTAAACCCAATTATCTATGATGCCAGACCTATATATACCTACTATAAATATTAAAACAACAGGAAAAAATACTGCTCCGCTTATTCCAAATAATCTAAGACCAGAATAAAGAGCAATTACCGATAATATTGGATGTATATTTGCAGAGGAACCTATTACCTTAGGTGCAATCACTTGACGTAAAGCTGTCCAAATTATCAAAACTACAAGAAGACCTATACCTTTTGTTGAATTATTAAATACAAAAAATTCTATAACAGACCATGGCAAAAGTAAAATTATAGGACCAATCATCGGAAGTAAATCTAAAAATCCTAACAATAAAGCTACTGGTATAAAATACTGTTGACCCATAATCTTTAAAGCTATCGCCATAATAAAACCACATAAAAGAGCGAGTTTAAGCTGAGCTTTAATATAATTCCAAGTAGAATTTTTAAAAACTTTTCTAATTAGGCTCAGATTGTTTCTAGTTCTTTCTGAAAATTTTGAATAATACTTTATTTTAGCATCTTCCATGTCTCCTAAAATAATATAAAACGCAACAATAAAGGTTATAGCAAAAAATATTATATCATTTGAAGTATTGATAAAAGCTGTAGTAAAACCCAGTGTAATATTGACTGCATTTTTTTGTAAATTGTTTAAAAATTGATAGATAGAAGTAAGTCCACTTTTTATGGCATTGGAGACAAATTCTGGTAATAAATTTATTTGAGAATTTACTGAATCAATCCAATCATTTATTGAGGAAACTATTTTATCCCGATTACCTGTTATATTTCCTATCAAACCACTAACCTGACTTACAATTAATTGAATAAACCAGATTAATAAAAAAATTACTACTATTAAAAGAACTGTACCCACTATATAAGAAACGAGTGTATGTTTTATAGGTAAAATTTCATCTACTTTTTTTATAAAGGGAGCTAAAAGCGCAACTAACCCCAAGGCCAATATAACTGGCAAAAGTGCATCAATTAGCGAAGGCGCTATAAATATTAAAAATAAAACCGATAATATTATTATTCCAGTTCTTAAAAAGATACGCTCATAAAGGTTTTTAGAATTCATAATGTTCTCCTATTCTTTAAAAATATTTTATCACAATATAGGGTATAAATTAAATATAAAAAGGAGGCAATATGATAGATCATATAAGTTTACAAGTTTCTGATATAGAAAAAGCAAAGGACTTTTATGAGAAAGTTCTAAGTGAAATTGGTTTAATTAAAAAAGATGATTATAAAGATGCAGTTGGTTTTGGTAAAGAAGATTCTAATTTTGCAAATGAATTATGGCTTGTTGAAGGCAACCCAAATAATTTTCATCTAGCCTTTAGAGTTGATAGCGAAGAAGAAGTAATTAATTTTTATAATAAAGCTTTAGAATTAGGTGCAAAGGATAATGGTGCTCCTGGTATAAGAGAACATTATGCTCCAAATTATTACGCAGCATTTTTCCATGATTTAGATGGAAATAATATAGAAGCAGTTTTTTATAAATAAAAAGAGCGATTTAGTTTTTAACTAAATCGCCTTTTTTAGTTTGCTTGGTCATCATCGTATTTTAGTACAGCTAAGAATGCATCTTGTGGAACTTCTACATTTCCTAATTGACGCATACGCTTCTTACCTTCTTTTTGTTTTTCGAGAAGTTTTTTCTTACGAGAAATATCTCCACCGTAACATTTAGCAATAACGTCTTTTCTAAGAGCTCTTACTGTTTCGCGTGCAATTACCTTACCACCGATCGCGGCTTGGATAGGTACGGCAAATTGTTGGCGTGGTATCTCATCTTTAAGTTTTTCAACTATACCACGACCCCTAGCATAGGCACTATCTTTATGAACTATAATTGAAAGAGCATCTACTATTTGATCGTTAATTAGAATTTCTAGTTTTACTAGTTCACTTGGCGCATATCCAGTTACTTCATAATCTAATGACGCATAGCCACGGGTTCTTGATTTTAAGCTATCAAAGAAGTTGTAAATAACTTCATTTAGTGGCAGTTTATATTTTATAGAAACCCTTGTTTCATCAATATAATGCATGTCTATTAGCTCACCACGTCTATTTTGAGCTAGGCTCATTATTTGTCCGATATAATCACTAGGAGTAATAATTTCTGCCCTTGTCATAGGCTCTTCTATATAATCAATGACAGCTGGATCTGGAAAATCATTTGGGTTTTGGATTTCTATTTCATCCTCTTGACCCTTTAATTTGACCCTATAAATAACTGATGGAGCTGTTGCTATAATATTTAAATCATATTCGCGTTCTAGCCTTTGGGTGATGATGTCCATGTGAAGAAGTCCTAAAAATCCTGCACGTAAACCTACACCTAAAGCTTGGGAATTTTCTTGTTCAAATACTAGGGCAGCATCATTTACTTGAAGTTTTTCCAAAGCATCACGTAATTTATCAAAACTTTCACCCTCGGCTGGATATATACCAGAATAAACCATAGGTAATACTTCTTTATATCCAGAAAGTGGTGCATCTGTTGGATGATCAGCATTGGTAATAGTATCCCCAACCCTTGCATCTTTTACCTCTTTTATACTTGCTTCTATAAAACCTACATCTCCAGAACGTAATTCTTTTGTCTCTATACGATTTTTCATGGTATAACCTACGGTATTTACTTCATAAGTTTTACCGGTATTCATCATTTTTATAGTATCGCCAGGTCTTACTACACCTTCAAAAATTCTTACATAACAAATTACTCCACGGTAGGCATCATAATATGAGTCAAATATAAGTGCTTTTAGTGGTTTATCATCATGGCCTTCTGGTGCTGGAATATTTTCTACTATATCTTCTAAGACATCTTCTATATTTAAACCAGTTTTTGCAGAAACTAGTGGTATGCCATCAGTTTCTAGGCCAATTTGATTTTCTATTTCTTTTTTGACTTCATCAACTCTAGCTGATGGTAGGTCAATTTTATTTAAAACTGGAAGGATTTCTAGATCTTGGTCTAGGGCAAGGTAGGTATTTGCCAATGTTTGTGCTTCCACGCCTTGGCTAGAATCTACAACTAGTATAGCACCTTCACAAGCCTTTAAGGATCTTGATACTTCATAGTTAAAGTCAACGTGACCAGGTGTATCTATTAAGTTTAAATCATATATTTTTCCATCTCTTGCCTTATAGTGGATTTTGATCGATTTTAATTTTATGGTAATACCACGTTCACGCTCTAACTCCATATCATCAAGCATTTGGTTTTGCATTTCTCTTTGTGATAGGTCTTCAGACTTTTCTATCAACCTGTCAGCTAGGGTACTTTTACCGTGGTCTATGTGGGCAATTATAGAAAAATTTCTTATATTATCTTTTTTTTGTGTCATCTAATTACTTTCTCCGTATGGATTCTTATCTATATTTCCCATATCGCTAAATGGGTAAAATCTGAAAAATGCATGTCCAACTATTTCATCTTTTTCAACTGGACCATAATTTCTTGAATCGTTACTTGCTCCTTCTGATCTATTATCACCCATTACAAAATATTGGTTATCTAAAAGATACCATTCATAAGTATCACTTGTTTGTAAGGTGTAGTCAACAGAAGTATATGGTTCATTAAGCTCTTCGCCATTTAAATAAACTTTTTCATCTTTTAAAGTTACAGTATCGCCAGGAACTCCAACTACTCTCTTTACATACAATTTATTATATGCATCTGGGGCTTTCAATATTACTATATCTCCTCTTTCATAATCATGGAAATGCTTACCAATTTTATTTACAAAAAGCATATCATCATGATGAAGAGTATTTAACATTGATTTTCCGTCAACTCTAGTGGCATCAAGAAATAGCCATTTAATTAAAGCAGCTATAGCTAAGGCAATCACTATGGATTTTATCCATTCAAGGATGCCATCTTCATCATCATTTTTTGGTGGTTTTTGATTAGGTTTAATAGTAGGCCCCTTACCTGCTTCTGGCTCTATTATTATCTTTTCTTTTTCATTTTCATTAGTCATTTGCATTACCTCTCATTCATTATTATATTATAATATAAAAGTTAAAAACTACCAATTTTTTACCTATGATTTTAAATAAAACTTGTACGAAAGTAGTTTATATGGTAAAATGTATCAGTCAAGCAAAAAAGACTAACTAAGAAAGAGGGTGAAATAATGGCAAATATTAAATCAGCTCAAAAAAGAATTGAAGTAGCAAAAAGAAATACTGAAAGAAATAAAGCTAAAAAATCAGAAATCAAAACATACATCAAAAAATTTGATCAAGCTATCGAAGCTGGTAATGTTGATCAAGCACAAGAAATTTTCAAAAATGTTGACAAAAAAATGAAAAAAGCTGAAGCTAAAAACATTATCCACAAAAATAAAGTAGCGAAAACAACTTCTAGATTACAAAAAGCAATCAATGAAGCACAAAACGCTTAATAAAAAATGAGCAATAATCAGTAATGGATCCACACATATGTCTACTGATAATTGCTCATTTTATTTTGCAGAAATTTCTCTAAGTAAGAGTAATAATTCTATTTCCATATCAAAATCAACTGACTTTTGCCTATATTCCATGTCAAAAATCCTACTATGGATAGCAAATAATTCTGTCAGTGAAAAATTTCTAGAAAATCCCTTCATCTTTTTTAATTCATATGATCCTATTCCCAGATTTTTCATCATGAAGGTATCATTATAACCATTTACATAAAGACTTTTTACACCAATTAAATTTCTTATTTGTCTAATAACCATATGATAAATCATAAATAAATCTTCATTTGCTCTAGCCATTTTTAGATAAATATCGATAGTATCCTTACTATTTTTTGCACTCATGGCATCTGTTAGATTGAATATATTTATATTTAAAACTTCATCTAACTGGTCAAAGACATCCTGAGCTTTTACTATCTTATTATCAGAACTTGCTATTATCTTATCTACCACATTTACTACTTCATAAAGGTCGATTTCACTATCTTTACTTAGATAAGAAAATCTATTTACAATTTCTGTTACTAGAGATTTTTGAATTTTTTTGCCATTTCTTACAAATCTTTTGCCAATAAATGATTTTAGCTCTCTTTGGTTAAGTCTATTTATTTCTACAACTGTACCATTTTTATTTACTGCTTTATAAAATTTGCCCTTAAAGGGTGGATTATCTGAGAAAATTAAAAGAGTAGCAAAGTCTGGGAACTCTTTAAAATCTTCTACCAGTACATTTAAAGTGCTTTCATATTCTTTTATAGAATTTTTAGATAAATCTATATTTCTCCATATTATATATTTTTTATCTTCCATGACCGGATAAGTTTCATAGGAGTTTTTTATAGTTTCCACATCTTTACTACCTTTTATTTCAATAAGGTTAAAGTCTGGGACACTTACTTTATTTTTTACTTCTTCAATAATTGTGTCATTTAAGAACTCTTCCTTGGAGTCAAATAAATATACTCCCTTTAATTTATCATCTATTAATAGATTCATAAATTCTTTAAAATTCATCTAAAAAATCCTCCTTTCAAATATTTTTCTATTCTTACATCTTTATCAAAATATATTTTAACCATACCATCCGTTTGAGTATTATAAATTTTTATCCCATCAAGGTTTTCAAGAACTTCTGTTGTAGGGTGGCCGTAACGGTTGTTGCGACCAGCAGAAATTAAAGCAGCCTTTGGACTTACTTTTCCTACAAACTCTTTGGATGTAGAAGTTTTTGATCCATGGTGGGATACTTTTAATATATCTGCCTTTATATCTAGTGTATCTTCGTATTCTTTTGGTAAGTCACCTAGACTTAATATTTTTATTCCTTCTATATTTATTAAAAGACCCATAGACTCAGCATTTTCTTCCCCCTTTGTTCCATCGAAAACACAAGCTATGTATCCATTTTTAAGTTTAATCTTATCATTTTTTTTGATAATTTTTGGCTGATACTTTGCCAAGCTTCCTATATTATTTTGGCTTGTGATGACATTTTTAATATTAAAATTCTTATTTAATATCTCCATGTTCCCACTATGGTCCCTATCCTCATGAGAAATAAAAACAGCTTTTATATCTCTTACTCCAATAGACTTTAAATATGGGACTAAAATTTTTTCTCCACTATCATAATTATCAAATTTAGGACCGCCTACATCTATTAAATAATAGTCACCCCTATCATTTATTAAAAATGTATCACCTTGACCTATATCTATCATAGAAAAACTGGTTTCTGGATTTAGCTTTTCATAGCCTAAGCTTAGCATGACTACTACTATATTTATAATATAAAAATTTTTTATAAGTTTCTTATTAGACTTTTTAATATAGACAATTACCAATATTAAAAAGTACAGGTAAATTGAAATTAATATATTCTGGTGGATAAATTCTATATTTAAAAATTTGAAGCTATTTAGCATTAATGTTAAATTTAGCATCGATTCCAGTAGATAATTTATAATTACAAAAAAAGGTGTCATTATAAAACTTAAAATAGGATAAAAAATTATTATAGCAAAAATAATATACATAGCTAAAGTGAAAACTGGAACAATCAAAAAATTTGCAAGTATACTGATAAAATTTATTTTACCATAATAATAAGCAGTAAAGGGTAAAAGTGTGGCTTGAATAGCAGTAGTAAATCCAATACTTTCAGCTAGTAAATGCTTATTAATATATTTCATAAGTTTGGGATAAATAAGATAAACTCCACTAGTTGCTACAAAAGATAAAACAAAGCCTGCATTTAAAACTGCAAAGGGATTATAAAGTAATATTACAAGAGCTGCTATTAATAAGGACTTTATCTTATCTTCAGGATACTGATATAAAAATGCCAAAAACCCTATTAGATTTATAATTAACACTCTAACTATAGAATATGGAAAACCAATCAAAGCCCCATATAAAAAAGCAAGTGTCAAAGCACTTATATAACCATACCTATAATTAAGATTTATTTTGCTAAAAACATATAAAATAAAGCCTATCAATAAATCTATATGTAAACCAGAAACAGCTAAGATATGAGCAAGACCTAAATCTTTTATATCTTCATTTTGAATAAGGTTCTCGCCTAATACTACAGATATCACAAAATTAGCACTATTCTTATTCAAGTTATTTTCAAAGATACTATGAATATAATTATAAAATTTATTACGTAAGTTGAGCAAAATTGATGAGCTACGCCCCTCTTTATATATCCTCTTAATCTTAATATTTGATCCTATGCCCTTTGATATCAAATAATTTCTATAGTTAAACAAATTTGGATTAGTATTTTTATTAGCAAGAGCAATCTCTCCATCTATCAAGTACTTTTGCCCAATAGGAAAATCTTCCTCTGTAAAAATTACAGATTTTTCGCTTATATTTGCTCCACGAACTTTTACAAAGTACCTATAACTATCATCCACTTTTCTTTTTTCTGTAATAGTAATTTCTAATTTTTCATCTGAATTATCTATTAACCTATAGCTATCAAGTTTATAAAAACTTAAAGAAAAACCAATGGAAAGGGCTATGGGAAACGCCATTAGTTTTTTATCTATAAATAGTAAAATCAATGCCATGACGGCACTTATAGATAAAATATATATTGGATTTATAGTCTCAAAACTGATAAATAATCCTATTCCTGCCAATAACCCTATTAAAGCGATAAAAATTTTCTTTCTCATAGCCGTAAACCTCGGGTATATTATATCATATGATTTACAAATAGTTTTTAAAATAGAAAGGCAAGCTATGCAGAAAATTTATTTAAAATATCCAGAAATTTCTGAAATAAAAGCAAATATAGTTTCTAGACGTGTTCAAGGGGATAAGACACAAATTATCTTAGATCGTACCATTTTTATGCCAAAAACTAATGGCTTTTTATCAGATAGTGGTAAAATTGACGATTTAGATATCGTATCTATCGAAGAAAAACGCGATAACATCATACATACAGTTTCAGGTAAGCCAAATAAATCAGAAGTCACTTTAAAACTAGCTAGTAAAAATCGTCTTAAAAATTTATCCTATAATACGGCATTTATAATCTTTAAATTAGTTTTTAAAAGTTTCTATAATGCAGCAGATTTAAAGCTAAATTTAGAAGCTGATAGGTCAGTGATAAAAATTATAGATTTTTTTGAAAGTCTAGATACTACTCTTATAGAAAATCAAGTCAATTTTATAATAGAAAAAGCTTTAAAAGTGGAAAATAATCAAGGCATCACATCCATTCCTCCACTAGGAGACTTAATAAATAATGAGATTTGCTTTAATAATACTGCTAAAATACGCGGTTTTAAAATTGTAAATAGTGAAAGTTTTGGTAATGATTTAGAAATAGAGTTTGTAGCTGGTAGAGATATCATCTCTTAAAAACAAGCATATCAACAAAAAAAGCGACTAGATTTACTTTCTAATCGCTTTTTATATTTTATTTACAATCCATTCTAATCCCATAGCCCATCCCATAGAATAAATAAATATGGATGGAGGCTTACATAGAAGAATTATCGTTGCAAACTTCTTAAAACTCATATCAGATAGTCCAGTTAGATAACATAAGAAGTCATCTGGTGCTACTGGAAGTAAAATTGCCCAAGCAAAAAATTTCTCATAAGACTTATCTTTTATTTTATGTTTATATTTATCAAAAGTTTCTTCACCGAAAAAATTTAGCACAATTGATTTTCCAAAGGTTCTTGATATGAAAAATACCAACATTGATCCAATACATATGGATATATAATTGTAGATAAATCCCCAAAATGGACCAAATATTACGACTCCAAATATCGTAGTAAGACCACCAGGTATGATTGGCACTACAATTTGAGTTATTTGTACTAGCATAAAAATAATATTTGCCAAGGCTCCATAGGATAAAATAAAATCTCTAAAAGTATCTATAGAGTTAAATAAACCTCTTTTATACCCAATATACCCTAAAACTGACAAAATTAAAAGCACTATTATTGCTATTATATTGTAAAAATTCTTTTTTAAAAATTGTTTCATATTACCTTCTTTACTGTATCGCTAGTCTAATACAATAATACATACTATTACTTATCTTGTCAATTCTTCTTACTTTATCTTCTTAATAAACCAATCAAAACCATAGTACCAAGCCATGGAATATGCTAAGATAGATGGTGGCTTACAAAGAAAAATTATTTTAACATATTTTTTGAAAGTCATATTACTTAAGCCTGTTAGATAGCATAAAAAATCATCAGGGGCTGCTGGTAGTAATATTGCTGTTGCAAAAAACTTCTCATAGGTATCATCCTTAATTTTATCCTTGTATTTATTAAAAGTTTTTTCTCCAAATATTTTTAAAACAAGCTGTTGGCCAAAAGTCCTAGATATCCAAAAGTTTATCATGCACCCTACACAGATAGAAAGATAATTATAGATAAACCCTTTTACAGGGCCAAAAGTTATAACACCAAATGCAAGTATTATCCCACCTGGTACCCCTGGTACTACTACTTGAATAATATTGGATAGGAAAAATATTAAAAAAGTTAAATTACCAAAGGATAGAATATAATTTCTAAAACTATCTATAGAATTAAAAAGACCTTTCTTATATCCTAGGTAAGCTAAACTTGCAAATAAGATAAAAATCGTTAGAGATATTATATTGTATATATTTCTTTTTAAAAATTCTTTCATAAATCCTTCTATTATTTTAAATTAAAAGTAAAATAAAAAATTACTTTCTAATCATTAGCTTATTAAAAAAATAAGGTGTATCATTATAGATAATACACCTTATTTTTTAGTTTACAAATTTAATTTCATTTTTCCTTGGATCTAAGACTTATAATTCCTTTCTTATAAAGTATATATGCCAAAAATATTGATAATAGCATTATCCCCACCATAGCAAAACCTTGCTTTCCGTCAAGACTGGTTATAAAAATATTTATTAAAAATACTACTACCAGGTCTATAATTCCTATTAGTGCTTTATTTTCTGCTACATAATTTCCTGCAGATTTATTAGTAAGAATTCCTACAAGCATTGATCCAAATAAGGCTGGCATTATATAACTTGTAGCAGTTTTCACTGCAGGAGAGGTTAATATAGGACTTAATGGCACTAAGAGTATAAGACCAATTAATATAATAATCATAGTTGTCATTCCAGAAATACAAACTGCAATCATTCCCATTACATCTGCTTCTTCAGATCCTGGGTCTTGGTTAATAGATGAAAGGGCTGTAAGATAGGCTGGAAACTTTATATTTGTTACATTTCCCATTATAGAATTTATATATGCTGAGTTTCCGGTTATAGGTATCATTGATAATTGCTCAGCAAGAGCAACCGGAATATACATAGCTAAAAGTGGTCCTGCTGCACCCATAACTGAGTCAAAACTTGGCCAAATATTGTAAGCTGTACAAATAATGGATGGAATAATAAACATAATTAAAATACATATTATAGTTGCTATTCTTCCAAGTTTATAAGTCCTATCCATATATGAACTATTTTTATTCATTATAAAACTCCTTCAAAAAATACACCTGCAGCCATGCCAATTATAAGTGCAAAACTCATTATAAAATCAGATAACCAACTTACTTCATATTTTTTTGAAATTTTTCCTAAAATAATTGTAACTAGAATTGATGTGATAGCTACAGCAGCATGAGTTTTTGATTTTAAAAATTCTACTGGGAAAAATACAGTAACCATACCAAAGGTTAGTACTGATAGGGCCAGTTCCCTAAATGGTGATTGTTTTGCTCCTACACCAGAAACTTTTTTGTGGTATTTTTCTAAGAAAAATATATTAAAAATCATACCCCCAAGGATAGCAATAGTCATAGTAAACATTATGGTACCTATAGCAGAAATATCAGCAGAACCCTGATATGAAGCAAGGTCAGCATAACCTAATCCCTTTACAGCCAGATCAGCTGCTGTTAGCTCATAAGGTAGGGACCCAACAACTGATAACCTAAACCATGGCCAAGGTATACCTAAAAGTGGTGTAAGAGTTATAAGTCCAATAATAACTGCAATAGATGGCACTATTGAAAAAATCAATGAACTTTTTATAGTAGCTTTTATCTTTTCATCTTCTATACCTAATTCTTTAGCACGTTTTTTTGCTCTCATAAAAAACATTAGGCAGATTAAAAATATTATTAATAAACCAATAGCTACAAGTATGTATAATAATCTGCTATTTAATATGTCAAATATATCCATAAAACCTCCTTTAAAAATAAATATGTTTAATTATACTATAAAATTATACCTTAATTGCACAAAAAAAACCTAGCAATAAATGCTAGGCTTATTATCATTAATCATTTATATATTTTTGTGCAATCTCTATTAATCTTCTTGTTTGATGTTCTATAGCAGGTTTTATATCATTACTTATTTCGTAAGTTTCAGGTGATTGAGTTGCAGAAACACCATATGGATTTCCACCTTGGGCAAAGATTGAATCATCTGTATAACCTGTTGGTACAACTATTGCTCCCCAGTGCATAGCAGATGTGTAAATAGCACGGATAGTATGTTCTTGACCACCATTTGGATTTTGTGATGATGCAAATGCTGTTACAAATTTATTTACAAGTTTGCCCTCACTCCATACTCCTCCAAGGGAATCAAAGAAGTCTTTCATTTGGCTAGATACGTTACCAAATCTTGTTGGTGTTGAGAAAATTATTGCATCTGCCCATACTAAATCTTCTGGTGTTGCAATTTTTAAATCTTCTGTAGCTTTGATTGTCTTATCCCATAATGAATCAGGCTCAACTACTGATGTATCTCTAAGTTCTTTTACTTTTAATAATCTAACTTCTGCTCCATTTTTTTCTGCTTCTTCTTTGGCGATGGATGCCATTTTATAATTAACTCCTGTTTGGGAGTAAAAAACTATAGCTAATTTTACTTTACTCATAACTATATCCTTTCTTCGTTAATTTGTATGCTGTATTTCATATCTACCCATATATTTTTAATATTAACAAAATTTTATTATTATTATCAAAATAAATTTTATATAAAAAAGTAGGACAAAAGCCCTACTAATTTATTATCCCACTACTATATTTAAAATTTTTCCTGGAACATATATTATTTTTCTTATTTCTTTACCTTCTAAGTGGCTTGAGATATTATTATCTGATTTTGCGGCAGCTATTGCATCATCCTCGCTAGCATCCATAGCCATTAGAACTTTACCACGCATCTTACCATTTACTTGTACAGGCATTTCAAATTCATCAAGCACTAATTTATCTTCATCATAGCTTGGCCATGCTACTTCATTTAATTTACCTTCAAAGCCAGCTAGTTCCCATAGCTCTTCTGTTAAGTGTGGAGCAACTGGGTTAAGCAAGATGATATATGTTTTAAAGTCAGCTTTAGTTATTTTACCAAGCGATCTCATATCATTTGAAAGTGACATCAAACTTGCTATTGCAGTATTAAATTTAAGATTTTCGTAATCTTCTGATACTTTTTTGATGGTTTGGTGGATTGCTACCTCAAGGTCTTTGCTGTAATCTTCACCATCTTCTACCATTTCTAGCATATTATATACACGTTCTAGATATTTTCTACAACCACGTACACCTTCATCTGACCAAATAGCAGTTGATCCAAAATCACCTATAAACATTTCATAAGTTCTTAAAGTATCTGCTCCATAATCACGAATAATATCATCTGGATTTACCACATTACCACGAGATTTACTCATTTTTTGATGATCTTCACCCAAAATCATACCATGGCTAGTTCTTTTTTGGTATGGTTCTTTAGTAGGTACTACTCCTATATCGTATAGGAATTTATGCCAAAATCTTGAATAAAGTAAGTGAAGGGTTGTATGTTCCATTCCCCCATTGTACCAATCAACTGGGCTATAATAATCTAGAGCTTCTTTGCTTGCAATAGCTTCTTTATTATTAGGATCCATATACCTTAAATAATACCAAGAGCTACCTGCCCATTGAGGCATGGTATCTGTTTCTCTTTTTGCAGGTCCACCACAAACTGGACAAGTTGTATTAACAAATTCATCAATTTCTGATAGTGGTGATTCGCCAGTAGCTGTTGGTTCATAAGTTTCTACTTCTGGTAATTTTATTGGTAATTCACTTTCATCTACTGGATTCCAACCGTGCTCCTCACAGTAAATCATAGGAATTGGTTCTCCCCAATATCTTTGGCGTGAGAATACCCAGTCACGTAATTTAAAGTTTTCTGTAGCTTCACCTAAATTATTTTCTTCTATATATTCTATAGCTTTTTTCTTAGCATCTGTTGCGTTTAATCCATTTAGGAAATCTGAATTTATAGAAATACCTTTGTTAATATCTGTAAGTGGTAATTCTTCTTCATTTTCTGTTTCATAAACAGGAATAATCGGCATATCAAATTTTTTAGCAAATTCGTAGTCACGACTATCATGAGCTGGTACTGCCATTATAGCTCCAGTACCATAGGTCATTAAAACATAATCTGAAACCCAGATAGGAATTTCCTTGCCGGATAATGGATTAATTGCGCTAATGCCATCAAGCATAACACCTGTTTTATCTTTATTTAATTCAGCTCTTTCAAAATCAGATTTTTTACGAGCTTCATCTTGATAAGATATAACTTCATCAAAATTATTAATATTTTCTTTAAATTCATTAAGCATTGGATGTTCTGGTGAAATTACCATGTAGGATACACCAAAAATTGTATCTGGCCTTGTTGTATAAACTGTTAATTTATAATCAAAATCTTTTACTTTAAAGTCAACATTAGCTCCCTTTGATCTACCAATCCAGTTTATTTGTTGAGCTTTTATCCTATCTTCGTAATCAACATCATCTAAATCATCGATTAGTCTATCAGCGTATTCTGTAATTTTAAGCATCCATTGATTTTTCATTTTGTGGACTACTTCAGTACCACATCTTTCACATTTTCCATCTACAACTTCTTCATTAGCAAGACCTACTTGACAAGATGGGCACCAGTTTACGCTCATTTCATTTTTATAAGCTAATCCATGCTTATATAGTTGGATAAAAATCCATTGGCTCCACTTGTAATAGTCCGGATCAGTTGTATTTACTTCCCTATCCCAGTCAAAAGAAAATCCAATTGATTTTAATTGTGCTTTAAAGTTTGCAATATTATCTTCAGTTACTTTTGCTGGGTGGATTTTATTTTTTATAGCATAGTTTTCTGTTGGAAGACCAAAAGCATCCCATCCCATTGGAAAAAGAACATTATATCCTTCTAGTCTTCTTTTTCTAGAAACTACATCTAAGGCAGTATATGGTCTTGGGTGCCCAACGTGAAGTCCTTGTCCTGATGGATAAGGAAACTCTACAAGACCATAAAATTTTTCTTTATTATGGTCTATTTCGCTATGAAAGGTTTTATCTTCATCCCAGATTTTTTGCCATTTTTTTTCGATAGCATTGGGATTATATTCTGGTATATTTGAATAATTTTCTGTCATATTCTCTCCTAATTTTGGCTTGAAAGTGCGTTTACATATCTTGGATAAGATACAACATCGCGGATATTTTTCATTCCTGTTACATACATAACAGCTCTTTCAAAACCTAGTCCAAATCCTGAATGTACTACTGTACCAAATCTTCTTAAATCTAAGTAGTTTTGGTAATCTTCTTCTTTAAGTCCATTTTCTTCAAAAGATTTTAGAAGTTCATCGATGTTTTCTTCCCTTTGAGATCCACCGATTAGCTCACCTACTCCTGGCACTAGCATATCGAAAGCTGCAACTGTCTTACCATCAGTATTTCTTTTCATATAGAAGGCTTTTATATCTTTTGGATAGTCAGTTACAAATACTGGACCATTTACTATTACTTCTGAAAGGTATCTCTCATGTTCTGTTTGTAAGTCCATGCCCCATTCTACTGGGAATTCGAAATCTTGACCGCTTGCTTTAAGCTTTTCTATTGCTTCTGTATAAGTTACTCTGGCAAACTCTTTGCTTCTAACTTGTTCAAGTCGATCAAATAATCCTTCATCTATAAATCTATTAAAAAATTCCATTTCATCTGGGTTATTTTCTAGTAGGTAATCAATTACATATTTAATCATATCTTCTGCAACATCCATGGCTTGATTATAATCTGCAAAGGCCATTTCTGGTTCTAGCATCCAGAACTCTGCGGCATGTCTTGGTGTGTTTGATAATTCTGCTCTAAATGTAGGTCCAAATGTATATACATCACCAAAAGCTAGTGCATAGTCTTCTGCTTCTAATTGTCCAGAAACAGTTAAATAAGATTTTTTACCAAAGAAATCTTTATTGTAATCTACACTTCCATCTTCTGTAATTGGAGCATCACTTGGATCAATTGTTGTTATATTAAACATCTCTCCAGCACCTTCTGCATCTAATCCTGTTACTATTGGTGGGTTTACATATAAAAATCCACGTTCTTGGAAAAATTGGTGAAGAGCAAATGCTAGTGAACTTCTTACTTTAAATACTGCTCTATAAGTATTTGTTCTTGGGCGAAGGTGAGGAATAGTTCTCATAAACTCTAAAGTTTGTCTTTGTTTTTGGATAGGAAACTTATCTGAAGATTCACCTAGAACTTTTATTTCTTCTGCTTGGATTTCATATGGAGTTTTGTTATTACCAGTTGCAACTAATTTACCTTTTACTTCTAAACTAGCTGATAAAAATTGGTGAGAAAGCTCATCATAAGCTGGGTAGTCAGCTCCAACCACAACTTGGAGATTTTTAAAGGTACTACCATCATTTAGCTCAATAAATCCTACATTTTTTCCAAATCTAGAATTTCTTATCCAGCCGCTTACAACCACTTCTTGGTCCACATACGAATCAACATCTTTTAAAATTTCTCTAATCTTCATTAGTTCCATCCTTCCTTTTTTTAAGTTTTTCATTTAGTTCTTTTTCATAGCCTATCTCAAGGGCCTGGTAAAATTTCTCTCCTACGAAATCATCTGGTAGGTAAGTTTGCTCTACATATCCACCATAAGAATGAGGGTATAAATACTCTTCATGGATTAAATTTTTACTTCCTTGATAATGGGCATCTTTTAATTTATTTGGCACTTCTTTATCCCTATTTTCTCTAACAAATTTTAAAGCCTTATCTATAGCAAGATAAGTTGAATTACTTTTATCTGCTAGAGCCAAGTAAGTTACAGTTTGAGCTAAAATAATGCGTGCTTCTGGCATACCTACTGTATTTACTGCATCAAAAGTATTTGTTGCAAGAATTAAAGCCTGTGGGTCTGCATTTGAAATATCTTCTGCTGCAAAAATAATCATACGACGAGCAATGAATTTTATATCTTCCCCAGATTCTAGCATTTTTGCCAAATAATATAGGGCGGCATCTGGATCTGACCCTCTCATAGACTTTATAAAAGCTGAGATAGTATCATAGTGCCTGTCACCCTTTTTGTCATAGATAGCAATCTTTTTTTGAATAGAATTTTCGATTGTATCCTTGCCTATATTTATTTTACCATCTTTCTCATTTTCTGAAAATATAGCAATTTCTAAGGCATTTAAAAGAGCCCTGCTATCCCCATTTGAATATTTTATTAATGTATTTCTAGCTTCATCATCTATAGATACATTTTTGCTTTGTAAAATAGTATCCTTGCTAAGAGCCAAATTGATCAAATCATTAAGCTCATCATCAGATAGGGATTGTAACTCAAAAACATACATTCGAGAAATCAGGGCTTTATTCACTTCAAAATAGGGATTTTCTGTAGTTGCTCCTATCAAAATAATTGTAGAATCTTCTACAAAAGGAAGTAAATAGTCTTGCTGAGACTTATTAAACCTATGAATCTCATCTATAAATAGGATAGTTTTTTTATTTTCATATTTAAGATTATCTTTTGCTATCTCAATTTTCTTTTTTACATCTGCTATCCCACTAGTAACTGCAGATAACTCTTCATAAGCCATGTGAGTTGTTTCTGAAATAATTTTTGCTAGAGTTGTCTTACCAACCCCAGGTGGCCCATAAAAAATCATTGAATAAATTCTATCAGCCTTTATCATACGACTAATTATTTTGCCATCGCCTACTAGATGCTTTTGGCCAATGTAGGTTTCTAAAGTTTTTGGCCTTAGTCTATCAGCAAGGGGCGCCGATTTTTCTAATTCTCTTTGTCTATTTAGCTCAAATAAATCCATGTTTGCCTTTCTAGTACAAAAAAAGATGCAGCGGATTCTGCATCATTAATCTTTACTGGCATCTTTTTTATCTCTTAAATTAACAATTTCATTATAAAATGAATCGACATCTTTAAATTCTCTATAAACTGAAGCAAATCTAACATATGCCACAGGATCTAAATCTTTTAGCTCATCCATGACAAGCTCTCCGATATAGGTCGATGTAACTTCTTTTTTGCCTGTATGGTTTATTTTAATTTCCACATTTTTAGCTACTTGCTCAATTTGATCCAGAGACACGGGTCTTTTTTGACAGCTTTTTACAATCCCATTTATAATTTTGGATCGGTCATAGGCCTCACGGGTTTCATCCTTTTTTATAACCATAATGGTAATATCCTCATAGCGTTCATAAGTTGAAAATCTTTTTTGACAATCTTCGCAAAGTCTCCTACGTCTTATAGCTGTATCATCTTCAGTGGTCCTTGAGTCCAGTACCTTTGTGTTATTTGAATGACAATACGGGCATTTCATATTATTTTAAGAAATCTGGTAGATCTATATCATCAAATGGGTTTGAGCTTTTTCTTTTTTCCTCTACTGGACGAGATGTTCTTGCTTGTGATTCATATTCTGATCTAGAATTTCTAGTTGGAGCATTCATCTCAGCTCCTCTAGAAGAAGTAGGTCTACCTTGGTTATCAAAACCTGTTGCGATAACAGTAATTTTGATTTCATCTCCCATAGATTCATCGGAACCAACACCGAAGATAATATTTGCATCAGAGTCAATATTATCACGGATAAGTTCAGCTGCCTCATTTGCTTCCATAAGTCCAACTTCTGCAGCTGTAACATTAAGAAGAACTGCTTTAGCTCCTTCAATTGATGTTTCAAGAAGTGGTGAGTTAACTGCAGCTTTAGCAGCATCTACAGCTCTATTTTCACCTGCAGCACGTCCTATACCCATGTGTGCAATGCCTTGATCAGACATAATTGATTCAACGTCTGCAAAGTCAAGGTTGATTACGTTTGGTATAGCGATTAGTTCTGAAATACCACTTACTGCATCCATTAAAACATTATCAGCTAATTTAAACGCATCTACCATGGAAGTTCTTTTTTCAACTATTTGTAGCAATCTATCATTTGGAATAGTAATAAGGGTATCTACATTTTCTTTTAGTCTTTCAATACCAGCTTCTGCTTGTGATTGTCTTTTTCTACCTTCAAATGTAAATGGTTTTGTAACTACACCTACTGTTAAGATGTCCATATCCTTTGCAACACCTGCAACAACTGGAGCAGCACCTGTACCAGTACCACCACCCATTCCAGCAGTGATAAATACCATATCAGCTCCTTTTAGAGCTTCTGTTATATCATTTTTAGATTCTTCTGCAGCTTTTTCACCAACAGATGGATTTGCACCTGCACCAAGACCTCTAGTAAGTTTTTCACCAATTTGTAATCTTAAATCAGCGTTTGATTCTTGTAGAGTTTGTAAATCAGTATTTACTGCTACAAATTCTACTCCTGATAGTCCATTATCTCTCATGCGACTGATAGCGTTATTTCCACCACCACCAACTCCGATAACTTTAATTTTAGCTAAAGAGTTATCATCCATTTCCATGTTTATGTTTGCCATATTTTCCCCCGTGTTCTAGTTTCATTTTTGTTTAATAATTTAGATTATCGCTATATGAGTTAGGGCTTACTTTTACTATAGGATTTTTTCCATTATCTAAGTCTATTGCTGTAATTTCAATAGATTTTTCCCTTGAATCATTTAGGATATTATCTAAAATTTTAAGTTTATAGTCTATGTCGTTCAAATCTCCGAATTTCACATCTATATCATTTAACATTATACCAATTTGAGCCTTGTTTTCCAAATTTAATTGATTTACCTCATTAAAATATGAAAATCCTTGAATCGCCTTTAAAAAATTTATACTTGCTTCTGATCCTGTGAAGTTTTCTCCTATTTCACTTCTAAGTTTAGCACCCTTTATTTCTTTTAATAAGCTCTTATCAAACTCTCCTATATCTTCTCCAAGTAAGGAACCAGTATTTGAAATATAATAGTCTTTCCCATCACTATTTTGAAAAAATAAAGGATAATTTTCTTCTACATTTATATTTAAAAGATTTGGAAAAACTTTTTTTATGCTTGCATTTTCTATATAAGGCAGCTTTTTTATATTCGCTTCATTTTTCTCTGGCTTATACAAAATGATATTTTCTCCAATAGGATTACCTATTTCAGCTATAATTTCCCCATCAGATGTTGCATTATTGCCTGTTATATAGATATTTGATATTTTCATATAATTATTCAAATATATACTATACAGTATAGAAGCTAGGGCTAGAAAAATCAGAAATATTGTAAAGCCTTTACTAAAAAGTTTTACATTCTTTTCTTTACTGTGTTTCTTAGCCACATATTTTTTATTTACTGTCTTACCATCTTTTTTTAAGTATCTATCTTCATTGGAATTTTGCATATTAATTCTCGGTCAACTCTAAAACTAGCTTTAAAATAGCATCGCTTGCACCATCTTGAGCAAGTTTGGCACTATTTTTTCCCATTTCTTCTAGTTTCTCTTTATCATTTATCACACTCATAATATTGTTATATAAGATTTTTCCATCAAGTTCTTTTTCTAATATCATAAGAGAGGCGCCATTTTTTACATAGGTTTCAGCATTATATTGCTGATGGTTTTCTGTTGTGTAGCCTTTTGGTATAAGTATCGATGGTTTTTTTACACTTGATATTTCAGCCAGACTCATAGCCCCACTTGATGCGATTATTAAATCACTTACTGCATAAAAAAGGTCTATATTATCTATATAAGGGAATACTTTTAGGTACTTATTTTCTGGTAAATCTTTTATAAAATCATCAAAGTTTCTCTTACCTGTTTGATGAAGCAAATAAAAATCACCCTTAAGATTTGCTGCTAGTTCTTTAACTGCCTTATTCAAAGCATAGGAACCATTTGATCCACCAAAGGAAAATACTACTGGTATATCTTTGCCTATCCCTAATTTTTCCAAATCATCATCAGTATAAGTATCATTAAAGTTATTTCTAACTGGGTTTCCAGTAACTACTATTTTTTCTTTGTGTTTAAAGTGCTTAATAGCTTCTGCATAGGAAATACATACATAGTCTACTTTTTTTGATAAATATTTGGATGTGATACCTGGATAAGAGTTTGACTCATGGATAATTGTTGGGACTTTTAGTTTAGCAGCTTGATAGATAATAGGTCCACATACATATCCACCTGTACCTATAGCTATATCAGGTTTAAATTCATTTATGATTCTTCTAGCTGATTTAAAACCCTTCATATTTGTTGATAGGGATTTGAAAAATTTTTTGTTTATTTTTCTTGGCATCCCCATTCCTTCTATAGGTTCAAAGTTATAGCCATATTTTTTTGCAATTGTTTCTTCAGGTCCGCCCTTAATTCCTACATATAAAATATTTACATCTTCAATATTTTCTTGGATTTTTTGGGCTATGGCTATGGCAGGATAAATATGTCCACCGGTGCCTCCCCCAGAAATAATTACATTCATTTTATCATTCCTTTATATTTTTCTATTTTTTCTTTAAAATCTCTGCCTCTTATTTCATAGGACTTATACATATCCCAGCTTGCGCTAGCTGGGGATAAGAGTATTACATTATTTTTGCTTGCATTTTCTAATGCAATTTTTACGGATTGTTCCATATCTTCTGCTAAGATATAGTTTATACCTTCTTCTTCACAAAGTTTTTTAAGTTGGTCTTTGGTTTCTCCCATAATGACCATAAGTTTACCATTTTCTTTAAAAGCTTTTACATATTCACTATAATCTATTTTTTTATCATAGCCACCAGCTATAATTATTATAGGATTTGTAAAGGAATTAATGGCCTTTACTGCACTATCCACATTTGTAGCTTTGGAGTCGTTATAAACTTTCACTCCCTTTATTTCATCTACCAACTCTAAACGATGTTCTATAGATACAAATGTTTTAGCAGCCTTAGCAATAGAAACAAAGTCTAGACCAAATAAATAACACTCTAACATAGCGGCCATTAAATTTTCGTAATTGTGGTTGCCAATTATTTTTAATTCATCGGTATTTAAGACTTCTATCTTTTGTTGCTCATCTTTATAATAAATTATATTTTCATCTAAATATAAGCCTTTTTCTACTGGATTGGTAGATGAAAACTCATAAATATTTGCCCTAAAACTATTTTTGCTTTTTTGTAGTATCTCATCATTTTTATTCAATATTAAATAATCATCTTCTGTTTGCTTAGCAGTTATATTTAATTTAGATGATATATAATCATTCAAATCCCCATGCCAGTCTATGTGATCTGGTGTAATATTTAAAATACTTGCAATATGAGGGTGGAATTTATAAGTATTTTTTAATTGAAATGAAGATAACTCCTCTACAAAAACGACATCTTTATTATACATCTGCCATAAAATACCCTCACCAATATTACCAACTGATACTGCCTTTACTCCCGACTCATTTAGTATATGAGTTATCATTGAGGTAGTAGATGTTTTTCCGTTTGTGCCAGTAATAGCTAATATTTTTTTCTCAGGAAATAACCTATATGATAGTTCTATATCACTAATAATCTCATACTTTTTACTTAGTTTTTTTACTATATCATCACTTGGTTTTATACCTGGAGATTTTACTACAAATTCATAATCATATTCTGTCAAATTTAAAACAGAAATAGGGCTATAATCATAGCCCTTTAATTCATCAATTTCTTCTTTATTTTTGTCAAAAGTATAAACATCATATCCCATCTTAGATAAAGTTTTTGCTGTAGATATGCCGCTTACACCTAGTCCATAAATTAAAACTTTTTTCATAATATAGCCACCAAAGTAATTAAACATAAAATAACAGATACTATGCTAAATGCTGAAACAATTTTAGGTTCTTTGTATCCTTTTAATTCAAAATGGTGATGGATAGGAGTCATTAAAAATACTCTTTTTTTGTTACGATGTCTGTAGGATAAGACTTGAATAATAACTGATAAAGTTTCCATAACATATACTCCACCAAAAATAACCAAATAAATTGGAATTTTTTCTATAATAGCTAAAGCAACAATCGCACCACCAATGGCCATTGATCCTGTATCTCCCATAAAAACCGAAGCTGGATTTGTATTAAAATATAAAAATCCTAATAAGGAACCAAATAAGATTATAGAAAATATTCTAGTACTATCTGATGTTGCTAATAAAAATAAGCAAAGAGCAACAGGTAGTGTAACACTTGTTGCGAGTCCATCTAAACCATCAGTTAGGTTTACTGCATTTGTTGTACCTACTATTATAAATACCAAAATTGGAAACCCTAAAAAGCTTACATGTAAAGGATAGTTTGAAAATGGAATAGTTAGATATGTAACACTTTTCTTATCATTTACATAAGCTAGGATTACTAATAAAATAGCCAAACCAAACTGAAGAATGATTTTTTCATTTGGTTTTAGTCCTTCAGATTGCTTTAAAACTAATTTTCTAAAATCATCTATAAAGCCTATAGCTCCATAACCTATAAATGAAATTAAAATAATAGCTGTACTCAAGTTGAAGGGAACAAATATAAGTGTCATCAAAAAGGCTGCTATTAAAAATATAATTCCACCCATAGTAGGTGTTCCTGCCTTCTGGTAATGACTTTTTGGACCTTCTTTTCTAATATTTTGGCCAACTTTCATATTTTTTAATATAGGCAATATTACATAACCTAATACTATAGTTGTAATAATAGTTATCAACGTTATTTTAAATATTTCATTCATATTAATTATCTATTCTTTCTGCTCCAGTTTTCTCGTACACCATTCCTAATTCTTCTAAAGCATACCTTTGTATACGATTTATATCTACTGTATTCTCAAGTTTTGCTTCTAGTCTATCTCTTTTTAACTCTTGTGAAATAGTTTCACTAGCTAATTTTCTATATTCTGCTCTTTTTGCCAACAATTGATTTCTTGTATTTAGAGTAAAATATCCAAGTGTCAAAACTAGAGCTAGAGTTAGAATAGATATTGTAAGTTTAGTCTTTCTGTCCTTTTTTTGCTGAATTTTTATATTTTTTTTCCTACTGGACTTTGGACTATCTTTTGCCTTTAATCTTTTTCTATCTTGGTTTGTATTTCTTGTTTGTGTTGCTTTTTGTATTCTTTCCGCCATATTAAATCCTCTGACACACTCTAAGTTTGGCGCTCTTTGCCCTAGAGTTTTCTTTTAGTTCTTTTTTACTTGCTATAATAGGTTTTTTTGTTATTATTTCAACCTTAGCTTTATGATTGCAAGCACATACTGGTAGCCCAGGTGGGCATATGCAATCTTTTTCTAATTCTTTAAAAGTATTTTTTACAATACGATCTTCTAAAGAATGGAAGGTTATAACGCACAGTCTACCATCTTTATTCAGATAATCTATTACTTTTTCTAAAGTATTTTCTAAGACCTCAAGCTCTCTATTTACTTCAATTCTTAGTGCTTGAAACACTCTTTTTTCCGGATGGGCTTCTTTTGATCTAACAGATTTATTTATCAAATCTCTTAGTTTAAAAGTAGTATCTATTCGCTGTTCATCTCTAGTTTCTACAATATTTCTAGCTATGGTTTTTGAAAATCTTTCTTCTCCATATTTAGAAAATATTTCTTGAAGCTCATCCAAAGAGTATTCATTTACGATTTTTTCTGCTGTTAACTCATTGTTAGTATCCATTCTCATATCTAAAGGTCCATCGTGCATATAAGAAAATCCACGATCTGCATTATCTATTTGATATGAGCTGACACCTATATCCATCAAAGCACCATCAATCTTATCAATGCCTAACTCATCTAATACCTTATCTAAATTTTCAAAATTACTTTTTACAAAAGTCACATTTGAAAATTTAGATAAATTTTTTTTAGCTGCATTTAGAGCATCTTGGTCCTGGTCTAGGGCTATTAACCTACCATTTTCAGATAAATTTTCTAAAATTCTTTTACTATGACCGCCCTTGCCTAAAGTAAGATCTACATAAATTCCATCAGATTTAATATTTAAATTTTCTATTACTTCATCAGCTAAAACTGATATGTGTTTAAATTCCATATTAATCATCCATTATATCGGATAAGTTCACCTCAACTTCATTTATGTAATCATTCCATTCATTTACATCCCAGACTTCAATAGTAAGGTTATTGCCAATAATCATAGCTTCACCTTCTATGTGGGCATAGTCTCTTAAATTTTTATTTAATAAAAGTCTGCCTTGTTTATCAAGACTGGTTTTTACAGTGGATGAGAAAAATAATCTCTTGATTGCCCTATTTTTCTTATTTTCATTTATAAGTTCATCAAGTCTTTTACTCTGCCTTTGAAATTCTTCTGTAGTATAAATAACTAAAGAATTTTCAGGTCCTTTTGTGATAAAAAACTCATCGCTTAGGTCATCACGGAACTCACTTGGCATTATTATTCTATTTTTAGAATCTAATTTATGAGTAAATTCCCCTAAAAACAACTTTTTACCACCTTAAACCACTTTATTCCACTTTATAATTATTTTATCCTATAAGAGATAAAAAATCAAACAAAAAAGCCGGCTACAAAGCCGGCTTATTTTTTTAGTTTATTAATAAAATATTAGGTAATTACTGAAATCTAATAATGTTTGGTTCTTTTTCTTTGACTTTATTTTTTGGCTTAAAGTATGGTGGGAGATTTTTTTTATTTGCATATATAAATAACAAAACTCCACCTATTACAAATAATAAGGATATGAGTTGGGCTGTTCTAAATTGTCCCCAGTATAGGGAATCTGTTCGAAGTCCTTCTACAAAGTATCTTAGTATACCATAGCCTATAAGATAAGACGCTGTAACCTTACCCTTATCTGGGTTCTTTTTGATAGCATTAATCAAGATTAAAAAAATTATTACATCTCCTATTGACTCATATAAAAATGTAGGATGTACTTTTTGCCCATCAATAATTATTCCCCAAGGTAGGTCTGTTGGACCACCGTGGGCTTCTTGATTCATAAAATTTCCCCAACGACCAATTCCTTGGCCTAGGGCAAGCGATGGCGTAAGAATATCTGTCATATCTAAAAATGGTACTAGATGCTTTTTACAATAGAAATATAAGGCTAGGGCGCCAAATATTATTCCACCATGGATAGCAAGCCCTCCTCCACGGATGTTTAGAATTTGACCTGGATTTTGTGAATAATAATCCCATTCAAATAAAACATACCAAAATCTTGCTCCTAGTATACCTATAGGGATTATTACAAATAAAGCATCGTAGATAAAGTCTTCATCAAAACCACGCCTCATGGCTTCCTTTTTTGCAAAGTATGAACCTAGCAACATACCTGCAATTATAATAAGGGCATACCAGCGAATTTCTATACCAAAAATAGAAAAAGCCACTGGATCAAAATTAAATTCCATTATTCTTCCTCCCTAGGTGCATCCCAGTTGGTATATACCTCTTGAACATCATCGTTATCTTCTAGGGTATCAATTAATTTTTCTAGTTTTTGGTGATGTTCACTGGCTACTTCTATTTCGTTTTGAGCTATATAAGATATTTCAGAACGCTCTACCTTATATCCAGCATTTTTTAGATTTTCTACTGCATCATTAAAGGTCTCGATACTTGTAATAGCTTCAAAATATTCGTCTTCTTCTATTACATCATCTGCTCCAGCTTCAAGGGCATCCATCATAAATTGATCAAAATCTTTGTCAGTATTATTTACTAAAATCTCACCCTTGTGGTCAAACATAAACATTACTGATCCGTCTGTTCCAAGGTTTCCTCCATTTTTATCAAAAGCATGACGTACATCTGGAGCTGTTCTTTGAACATTATCTGTTAAGCAATCAACTATTACTGCAACTCCACCTGGACCATAACCTTCATAAATTATTCTAGAATAGTTATCTCCAGCCCCTTCTCCACTAGCTTTTTTTATAGCTCTATCAATATTATCATTTGGCATATTATCAGCTTTTGCTTTATCAATAGCTTGTTTTAAGGCTGGGTTATAATCTGGATTATCTCCTCCTTGTCTAGCTGCTACTGTTATATTTCTAGCATGTTTTGTAAAAATTTTACCTCTTTTAGCATCTTCATTGCCTTTTTTATTTTTAATCTTGCTCCACTTATTGTGTCCTGACATATATCCTCCTATTTACTAAAAAGCATAACTGCTTCTTTATTTATTATTTTTATATTATCGCTTGTTAGGTTAATTAAATCAGACTTTACCTTATCAAAGTCTTCTTCTCTTATATACAAACTTATCTTAACTTCATCGGTATAGGCTTTATCTATTACCTTAAAGTTATGCTCATTTATATAATTTTCTATTATCCCAAGTAAGCCATAAGAATGAATTAATTCTACTACAAAAAATGGTCTTTTGTAAATTACATTATTTTCTAAAGTCTCACTTACTCCCCTGCCATAAGCTCTAACTAAGCCGCCTTTGCCTAAAAGTTTACCACCAAAATATCTAGTAACTACTGCAGCAACATTGGTTACTTCTTCTTTTTCTAAAACTGAAAGCATAGGAAGCCCTGCCGATCCTTGAGGCTCGCCGTTATCATTATATATTTTTACTACGGGAGTTTCATTTATGATAAAGGCTGTACAATTATGAGTAGCATCCTTATATTTTTCAGAAATTTCATCTATAAACTTATTAGCTTCTTCCTCACTTTCTACATGGGCCATGGTTGTTATAAATCTTGATTTTTCTTCTTCAAATTCAGTTTGTATTTGCCCTTTTATCGTCTTATATGCCTTGGATATATTTTCCATATTTTTCCATATCCCCTTTTGAAATTTCAAATTGTATATTTGTTCCATCCTCATCATATTCGGTTGCTAGGATGTCATAATTTGTCATCATGTAATCTAGGATGTCCCCATCTGCAAAAGGAATGTGCATCTTTACCATCTTATAATTTGCCTTTATGATACTTACTATTTTGTCTTTTATTCTTTCTAAATCTTCATCCTCCCTTGCAGAAATATAAATTCTTTCCTGCTCTCTTTTAAAAAGTTTTACTGCAAAGTCATTTTCTACCTTATCCATTTTGTTAAATACATAAAGTATATCTTTTTTATCCATATCAATACCTTCTATAGCTGTCTCTATAGCATGAATTTGATGCTCAATATTGTGGCTTGCATCAATTACTATCATAAGCATATCAGCAAACTTTATTTCATCTAGAGTTGTTAAAAAAGAATCATTTAATTCATCTGATAAATTATCTATAAAACCAACCGTATCTGTCAAGGTTACTTTCGTATTTGCAAAATCTAATCTTCTAGTTGATGTATCTAGGGTTGCAAAAAGTAAGTCATCTGAATAGACAAACTTTTCTTGGCCGTATAAGTGCATCATGCCGTTTAAAATTGTAGATTTTCCAGCGTTAGTATAACCTAATAGAGAAATATTTGTAATATTTTTACGAGCTTCTCTATTTATTCTTTTTGTTTTTTCAATATCTTTTAGCTGTCTTTCTAGTGATTTTATATCACGAACCACAGCACGCCTATCCGTTTCAAGCATAGTTTCCCCAGGTCCTCTAGTACCAATACCCCCTGCCTGACGGGATAGATAAGAAAACCATTTGTTAAGACGTGGTAATTGGTATTTTAATTGAGCTAATTTGATTTTAAGTCTACTTTCTTTAGTATTTGCTCTTTGAGCAAAAATATCCAGTATTAAAGTAGTCCAATCTACCACATGTAATTTTAGTTCTTCCTCTAAATTATAAAGCTGACTAGCTGATAGCTCTACATCTAAGATAACTGTTTTAACTTCTAACTTTTCTGCTAAATCTTTTATCTCAGCAACCTTTCCCTTGCCAATATAGTATCTTGGATTTACTTTATCTACTATTTGGCTAACGTAAGCTATCGTTGTACCACCAGCTGTATTTATAAGCGATTCTAGTTCATAAATCTTATTTTCTTCATCATCGTCTCTTTTTAAGACATTTACCTGTATAACTTCTTGCATAAACTCCCTTTCTTTTGTTAATTATACGATTAAGTTAAAATTTATAAAGAATAATCAATATGGATAAATTGCCGAATAAATGATAAAATGTATTAATAAAATATCTAAATTTAATTTTTAAAATTTTTAGGAGGAATAATGGTTAAAAAAATCACCTCTGTAGTATTAAAACTTATTCTCATAGTGTTTTTAATATTAATGTCTGTTGGTGTAGTTTTTGCAGGCTTAAGCGGCGGTGCAATACTAGAAGTAATGAAAACAGCACCAGAAATAGATGCTAATATTATAAAGTATGAGATGAGTCAAAACTCTACTATAGTTGATGAAGACGGAAATGAAGTAGACTCTATTGCTACTAAAGAATATAGAGAAATAGTAGATTATGATCAGATACCTGCTCATTTAAAACAAGCCTTTGTAGCTGTTGAAGATGAAAGATTTTATAAGCACCCAGGTCTTGACCCTCAATCAATTATTGGATCAGCAATAGAAAACTTTAAGGCTGGTGGCATAGTACGTGGTGGTTCTACCATAACCCAGCAATTGGCCCGTAATACTTATCTTGATAATGACCAAACTTATGAAAGAAAGATTAGAGAAATCTACCTTGCCCTAGAAATAGAAAAAAACTTAAGCAAGGATGAAATTTTAGGTGCTTATTTAAATCGTGTTTTTATGGGGCAAAACTCTTATGGAGTCCAAGCTGCTGCAAAAACTTATTTTGATAAAGATGTATCTGAATTAAATCTTGCCCAATGTGCAGCTCTAGCAGGGATTGTCCAATCCCCATCTGATAACTCTTTATATAAGGCGATAAAAATTAGTGAAGTAACTGACCAAAGAGTTTTAGGTGAGTTTACTATAGAAGGGGAAAGATACGCTGCAGTATTTAACCCAGCTCCTTTTGAAAGAGAAATGTATGTCCTAGATAAGATGTTAGAACGTGGCTACATTTCTAAAAAAGAATATGAGGATGCCAAAAACTTTGATGTAGCTTCATCAATTGTACCAGCAGAACGTACTAATACAGAAATTGCAAGTTACTTTAACTCTTTACTTGAAAAACAAGTTGTAGATAAGCTTATGCAAATTTATAACATGAGCGAAAACCAAGCTTGGGATAGGCTTTACTATGGAGGTCTTAGAATAACTACAACCATAGATCCAGATATGCAAAAACAACTGGAGAGTATTTACTCAGACTTTTCTTCATATCTTATGGGTGATACTTCTGGATGGTCAAGTGCACCTTTACTTGATTTAAGATATGATGATTATGGAAATATCATAAATAGTGACGGGAATTTAATATATTATAGCAAGGCTAATATATTAAATGAAAATAATGATATAAGACTTAGAAACGATGAGGCTTGGTTTGATGAGGATGGAAATATTGTTTTATCAACTAATAAAGCCTATCTAGATCAGACTAATTTGATGTTTAGAGATTACTATTCGTTAGATGAAACAAATAAAAACCTTAGAACCCATAAGACTGGTTTTATATCATTTAAAACTAATGATGATATAAGATTAAATGATGATAAAAATATAGTAATCTCAAAAAAATATCTAGAAAGTAATCCAGAACTATTTACCTATTATGATGATGAAACTTTTTCTATAAATAAAGATTTTTATGATATTGACCTAAACGGAGTTATTCAACCGCAAGCATCTACAGTAGTTATGGATCAAGAAAATGGACATATAAAAGCAATTATGGGTGGCCGTGACCAATCTGGTGTAAGAATCTTAGATAGAGCATCTGCTATTCCTCGCCAACCTGGTTCATCTATAAAACCAATTGCAACCTATACTCCAGCCCTAGATAATGGATTTAACCTTGCAACTGGAGTTGATGATGTCCCACTTATAATGAATGAAGATGACCAACCGTGGCCAAAAAACGTATACGATTACTATGAAGGTGTAGTCCCTGTTAGAAAGGCGATCGAAAGATCTATAAATACTATTGCAGTTCGTACCTTAAATGAAGTAGGTATACCAACAAGTATGGATTACCTTAAAAACTTTGGAATTATAAAAGAAGATGGTAATGATAACTTTGTGACTGAAGCTGAAAATGCCAAAACAAATGATGAGAACTTAGCTGCCCTTGGGGTTGGAGCTATGACTCATGGTTTAACTAACCTTGAAATGACAGCAGCTTATGCAGCCCTTGCAAATAAGGGTGAGTACAATGAGCCACTTACATTTTCAAAAATTGAAGATTCTACAGGTAAAGTTTTATTTGATAGTGAAAATGTTATAAAACACCAAGTAACTAGCGAAGAAACTGCCTACCAAATCACCTCTGCTCTACAATCAACAGGACAAAGTTATGGAAATATTTATGTAAATGGAAATGACTTTGCAACAAAAACAGGTACTACAGATGATTATGTAGACTTTTGGTGTGTTGGATATACTCCATATTATACAGTTGGTATTTGGATGGGATCTGATGATCAAAGTATAAGAATGAATGGTACTTCTATCCAAAGAGCAGCGTTGATGTGGAATACTATAAACAATCAAATCCTAGAAGGTTATGAACCAAGAACTTTTGAAAGGCCAGAATCGATTGTAGAAATGGAAGTAGATACTATGAGTGGTAAGCTACCTACAGAACTATCCTACATGGACCCTCGTGGTACAGTAACTACAGAAATATTTGGTCCAAAAAATAAACCAACTAAGGAGGATGATATTCATACCCTAGTTTCAATAGATACTAGAAATAATCTCCTAGCCTCAGATGTTACACCTAGTTGGGCTATAGCTCAGGTTTCTTATTTAAAACCAAAAAGTAACTATGATCCAAAAGAGTTTAATGATATATATCCGCGAGACTGGCAATATAGAGCGCCTACCCAATATTCAGACCTTATCTATGTTGCTCCTTTACCAGATTATAATTCTGGTATTGATAATGAGGATAAGGATGAGGAAGATGAAAACACAGATAATGAAAATACTGAAAATGAAGGTACAGATGAAGATTCTAACCCAGACCAAACTCCTAGCCGTAATAATCAAAATAGACCTAGGCAGGGTCCTTCCGATCAACCAGTAATCCAATATGAAAATACTGGACCTAATAATAGATAAAAAAGTTCAAGCTGATGCATAGGTCAGCTTGAACTTTTTTAATTTAATTAATTTTAAGCAAAAAAATTAGGGCCTAAGCCCTAACTTGTTTTTTATATATTATTTTCTTGGTCTTGTTGTACGGTTGGTTTTATTATTATTTTTTGTAATAAGACCAATAATCCATAATAGTAAGCATGCACCAATTACTGCCCATATAATTTGAACAAATGTATTTGGAGTTGATCCATTTAAGAAAAATGCATTGTATATCCATCCTCCTATTAGAGAACCAACAATACCTACAATAATATTAGCAAGAGATCCCATTTGTGCATCTTTTCCCATTATCATACTTGCAATCCATCCTGCAAGAGCACCTAGGATAAGTGTCATTATTAATCCTTGTGTTGAAAACATATTTACTCCTCTCAAAATTTTAAATAAAACTGTAATAAAACATAAATTATTACAGTATATATATGCCCAGTTTTAATAAATTTAAACAAAAACCTATACTTCATCCATAAAATTTAGCTCTTGTGGTATAATATTTTTGAGGTGAAGGCCATGAATGATATTACAATTTTGATAATAGAAGATGAACAAAAAATTTCAACAATAATGAAATCCTACTTTGAAAAAGAGGGATACACAGTTTTTCAAGCCTTTGATGGTGAAGAAGGACTAAATGTTTTTAATAGAGAAAATATAGATTTAGTTATCCTTGACTTGATGCTACCAAAAATGGCTGGTGAAGAAATTATAAAAGAAATCAGAAACCAATCTGAAGTTCCAGTCATAATGGTATCTGCGAAAGTTGAAGAGGATAACAGAGTTGATGGACTTAGACTTGGTGCAGATGATTATGTAACCAAACCATTTTCTCCAAAAGAACTTGTAGAAAGAGTTAAAGCTATTCTAAGACGTATTGAAAAATATAATATCCCACGTGCAGATATTATAAAAACTAGCGATGGAAGACTAGAAATGGATCTTGAATATAATAGGATATTTAAGGATAGTAAGGAAATCTTACTTACTAAAAATGAATTTCAAATACTTAAAACTCTTTTTACAAATCCAAACAAAATATACTCCAGAGATGAGATTATAGAACAAACTTTTGGCTATGACTATGATGCCTATGATAGGGCTATAGATACTCATATCAAAAATATCCGTTCAAAAATTGAGGATAATCCTAAAAAACCTATGTATATAAAAACCATATACGGTATGGGTTACAAATCAGGCGGGATAGATGATTACATTAAAGAGTAAAATAATCAGAAACTTTACCGCAGGCATTCTTTCCTGCGTTTTAGTTTTTTCAATTTTAGTCACTTTATTAGTTACATCAAGCTACACAGAACTAATAAAAGATAATGCAGACTCCCGCCCTCACCAAGTTGCTACTTGGTTTAAAAAGTTTAACAACGACCCAGCATTTACAAAAAAAGACATGCAAGATGGATTAGATAATCTTGCTAAAAACTTAGAAGTTGATATATATTTTGAAAACCAAAACGGTACTATTTCCTATCCTGCCTATGGGAGAAATAAAAACTCTCCCCTTCAAAAAAACGAGCAAGTCTTTTCAGTTTACAATATTAATAGAAATAGGAGATCTGGAACTCTACATATAGTCTATAATGCAGATTCGGAACCTGTAAAAAAATTACAAAAAGACTTCTCTAGGGCCATTGTTTATTCCCTTAGCATTTCTTTAGTAATAGGAATTATAATATCTTTGATACTTTCAGAAAATATTTCTGAACCTATTATGATAATAAGTGATGAGACTATAAAATTAAAAGATGGCAACTACCAAGTAGATGATAGGATAACAGATATTAAAGAAATAGAAACTTTGCAGACAAATATAAATTACCTTTCTAACAACTTAAAAAAACAAGAAGAAATTAGAAAGCAATATGCCCAAGACATTTCCCATGAGCTACGTACTCCCCTAACTAATTTGCAGTTATATATAGAAGCTATAAAAGATGGGGTCATAGAGCCTGAGGAAAATACTATGGCTATACTCTTAGAAGATGTAAATAGACTAGAAGGGCTAATTGAAGGACTTAAGAAAACCTTTGATGAAAATGTCGAGTACTTAGAACTTAACAAAGAAGAGTTCAATGTTTCTGAACTTACTGAAAATATTATCCAAAGCTTTAGGGCCAATGCTGAATACAATAATATAAATGTAAATACCTACATCCAAGAAGACATTATTTTTTATTCTGACTATGACAAATATAGTCAAATCCTTCAAAATTTAATTTCAAATGCTATAAAAGCTATTGGTAAAAATGGTGAGATAGATGTTTATCTAACTGCAGATAAAGAAGAAATAAAATTAAGTATAACAGATGATGGAGTAGGTATAGCAGATGATAAGATTGATCGCATATTTGACAGATTTTATAGGATAGAAGATGCAAGAAACACCAAAGAAAACGGTCATGGATTAGGGCTATCTATAACCAAAAACTTTGTAGATGCCCTTGGTGGAAAGATAAGTGTAGATTCTAAATTAAATGTAGGAACTACATTCATGCTTACATTTATTAGATAAGGTTATAATTATGGCAAGAAGAAATTCCAGTAACTCTAAAAGATCTAATAAGTCTAGGAGTACTACTAGAAATACAAACAAAAAACACAGCTCAACAAGCAGAAAAAGAACCCAGCAAAAAAGATTAAGGATGCAAAAAAAATACAGGAGAAGGCGCATAGGTCTTGCTATCATAGCCTTTCTTATATTAGCATTTTTAATAAATATTATATCCCATGCCTTTAATAGGTATAAGATCATGGGCTACCCTTCATTTCGTGAAGAAGTTTTAGAAGATATGGGCGAAAGTGTCTTTGTAGCATCATCTGAGGGTAGAAGCTTATCAACAGCAGAAAAAGTAACAGATTTTGATGAACTTTATAAGGTCATACAAAGAAATTATGCAGTAGACAGCCTAAATATAGATGATTTTAATGAATTTATAAGTAAATATAACGACTACCGAAAAAAAGTCTATACTTCAAAAACCGACCAAGAATATTTTAAACTCATCGACCAATACCTTGATGTTTTAAATGATAACAGAACCTTTATACTAAATAAAGAAACTTATGATAACTTGTTTGAATACTATAGAAAATCAAATGACAAGTTAACAAAATCTATCTTAGAAAATCCCCAAGCTGTAAATAGGTACAAAAGACTTATTACAGCTAGTAATACTAGCAAACCATCCATGGATGCTACTATAGAGCGTGAGGGTGTATTAAGAATAAGTTTAGAAGACTTTAAACCAAATGAATTTGAAAAAGACCTTGAAACTATAGTAGACATATTTATGAACAATCCCCCTATTACTACAATCATCCTAGACTTATCAAATAATAATTCTATAGATGATGTTTATAAAAATAAGTTGCTAGAAATCCTAATTAATGATAACTACGAAGAAAGCAACCTATTATTTTATAGGGGTGATCTAGCAGCACAAACTCTAGCATCCATAAAAGAAAATCCTAACAGTTATTATAAAACTGCAAATGTAAAGAATATAGCAAAAAAATTTGGTCAAGAGCTTGAAAAAATAGATTTAGATGATTATATGTTCTATGATGAAGTAAATCTTAATATTACAAAAAATCCTGATTTTTCAAATAGGAATATATATGTACTAACTAATATGGATACAGCCAATGAAGCTATAAAACTTGCTGATATCTTACAAAAAAATGGGGCTTATATTGTAAAAAATGCTTTTGAAAACTCTCCTACCTCTAAAGATGTAATTTATAATTTTAAACCAAACTTACATGTCTTAGAACATTCTGGTTTAGTTTTAAGTTTAAATGGGTCCTATAGTAAAGATGAAGAAAATTTATCCATAGCATATGATGAGAAAATAAATTCAAAAGACCCAATAAAATCTATCCTGCAAATGATAGATTAAAATAACTAGCAAATTGCTAGTTATTTTTTTATACAAAAAAACCAGCAAGACTATAAAGTCTTACCGGTTTAAAAGTTATTATCTAATTGTATCTTTTCTTACAAGATCAGTAGATTTTTCTTCACCTAGTTTACCACCCCAAGCTGATAGAGCTAGAGCTGCTAGTAAACCAAGGAATGTAATTACAGAACCTGCTGAAAGTTTATTTGAAGCTTCTTCTGCACCTTCTCTTGCACCTGCAACAGTTTCATCAACTGTTCTTTGTGCTTGGTTAGAAAGTTGTTGTACTTTTACTGATGCGTCATCAAGAGTTTCTTGTGCTTGTTTGTTAGCTTCTTGTAAACCATTATAGATGTTATCTGTTACTTCTTCAGCTTCTGCTGGAGTTAGATCAGAGTTTGCCGCTACAGCATTTGCAATTGCATCTCTATCTGCTGAGTCAGCAATAGTTTGTGCTCTTTCAGCAAGGTCACTTGCTACTCTGTCAATTTCATCTTGTGCTGTATCTGGATTAATAGCTACATTTTTAACTGCTTGTGCAATTTCATTTTTAGATTCTTCTAATTGATTGTTTAGGTAGTCTGGTTGTAATTCTGGTATATCAGTATCTGATAGATATTTTTCAATATCACTTTGAAGCTCTTCATTATCAATGTTTGCACCACCAATAGCATTACCAGCTGCTTCAAATCCTGAACCAATAGCATCATTTGTTGCTGTTATTGCAGAACCTGCTACATTACCAATACCACCTGCCACATTACCAGCAACATTTGCTGCGGTACCTAGTACTGAAGAAATTGTATTTAGTACTAAAGTTAGTAATAATAAAAGTGATAGAGCCCAAGTAATAGCTCCGTGTAATAGACCAGATTTTCTTGCGGAATAACCTGCAATGTATCCACCTGCTAAGAATGATAGGATAAGTGTAATTGCTGTCCAAATACCTGTTCCTACTCCAACTCCATCTAGTGGATGAGCATTAGTTGGTGAGAATAAACCAAATCCTAAAGCTGCTGTAATTAAGCTTAGTGTTGCAAAACATGCTGCTGCTGTTACCGCACCTGCGATGATTGAACCCCAAGATAGGTTAGTACCTGCTGGAAGTACACTAGTTGCTTGTTCGTAAACTGGTACTCCTTCTCTACGTCTTTCTACTCTTTCGCCTCTGCGTGGCGCTCTGCCTGCTTGACGATTATTTGATCTTTCAACAGTTGGTTCTGTTTCAAAAGCATCAACTTTTGGATCATTATTTTTTCTATCTGTCATAATTCCTCCTTTTTAAAATATAATAACAAATAAAACAGTGTTCTGTTACTTAATTATATTACCCTATTTTTTGTAAATTTAAACTTTTAACAAATAATTAATTGTAACTTTTATAAATCGATTATGTTTTTTAATAATTTAAATAATATACTTATAATTTCTCTGTTTTATACATATGGGCTCTTTCTATCTCTGCTACCATATCCCTACCTGCTACCATTTTCTGGATATTTTTAACATCTAAAATTATTACATCATGGTTTAATAATTCTTTTTTACTAAATTCATCTAAAAAAGCAGTATTAATAATCAATATTGGTACTATACCTTCTAGAAGATTTTCATACTGGTTTATAAGTTTTCCTATGAAATGCTTATCAACTGTTTTTTCATACTCATAATTTTTTATATCAATAGCATATTTTTTATTAGATTTTTTCGCAAAAAGTTCAAAATCATGGCTTCTTTGGTATTTTTCTTGGTAGGGTTCTATAAAATATCCTGTATTTTTAAAAGCCTGAGTAATTAATTGCTGAGAATTGTAGTCAAATTGAATTTTTCTTAGGGCATCTAAGAGTTTATTGGGATTTAATTTAAAAAATCCCCTATATTCAATTTCATTATCATACCTTTGAATATCAAAGCCAACCACCACATCATCGATTACATTAAAATTGCCATGGGCTATGGCATTTCGAATATGCCTTAAAAGGGCCATAGTTTTTGTTTCCTCTGTAGCTAGAGTCATAATTATTTTTGGGCAATGGGTACAAATTTCGTTTAGGAATGGTTTTATAACTTCTTGGTCTATTGTTTCAGTAAATAAAACATCTTCGTCCTTTAATCCCATAGCCTTCATTATCTCTATAAATATAAAATCATCGTACTGGGGATTTAGTAAAAGTTCATTTTTTTCTGATTGCTCAGATTTTATATTTGGTACATACCAGAGTAAATAATAAATTGCCTCTCTTAACTCCTTACTAAGGTTAATGGGAATATTCTGGTGTCTTATTTTATATTTTGTTTTATTCTTGCAAGTATCATAGGTAAATTTATCAGTTAATTGCATGGTTAAATCCTCATTTAATTTTCGCTAATAATTCCTCATCAAGAATAGTTAGGTAAATATCCATTTGATTATTGCTTAAAAAATCTTCTATGATATTTTGTGCAATAGCTAGGGCTTCACTTTTAGGATAGCCATATATTCCAGCTGATATAAGCGGAAAGGCTAAGGACTGTAGTTCATATTCCTTAGCTAACTTTAATGAATTCTTATAAGACTTTGCTAATAATTCTTCCGATTTTTTTGGATTTGCTGGATTATAAACAGGACCAGCTGTGTGGATGATATATCTTGTTTTTAGGTCAAATCCATCTGTTATAACAGCCTCTCCTGTTGGTATTGGAGCAAGTTTATTACACGCTTCTTCTAATTTTTCTGCTCCTGCTGCTTTAAAGATAGCCCCACATACTCCTCCACCCCTTTGTAGAGAAGTATTTGCAGCATTTACTATAGCATCTACATCTAGTTTTGTTATATCTTTATTGATAATTTCAAAGCTCATCTAGGCCTCCACTAAAATTTTATTATCCCATTTTATTTCTAGGTCCCCACAATAGTGAATATCAATAAAGCAATCAAAGCTACTCTCTCCTTTTGTTGCTATACCATAAAAATGAACTAGACCAAAACCATAAGCTTCCTCAAGGATTGTAAAATTATATTGGTTAAATTCTGCCAGAGTTATACTTTGAACTTTCTCATCTGATATTAATTTTATTCTAATTGGATAATCATCATTTGTTTTTATATCGATTAAATCATTTACAATAACTAAAGGATTATCTAGTATGTAATCATCCTTTGCAGATATTAAAACCGCTTGGCTCAGTTTAATAAGAGCTTTGCTACCTTCTACACTAAAATCAATTATATTCATATCATGCAAAGAAAGCACTTCACTATATGGATTTACAATCATCTTATATACTCCTCTATGTCATTAAAAAATCCGCTTACGTAATAGTCGGTAAATTCAACTTTTGACCTGTCAAAATAATAAAAATAATAAGGTCTACCATTGGCTACCATGCCTGTAACATCTACATAAGACCAATTATCATTTAATTTTACAAAATTCCATTGGTGCTCCCCAGAATATCCTTCAGGTCTTACTTTTTCCTTGGTATTTCCTGTTATAGAATAAGAAGGTATGCCAACTCTTTGGCAAAGAATAGCAAAACTTTGAGCAAAACCAGAACATTGGGATAGACCCTTTACTAAAGCTCCATACATATTATTTTCAATTATATTATCTGGATTTGAATCAAATTGATATTCATTATTTTCTGCAAGCCATTGGGCAAAGTAATAAGCCTTGTCATAGTCTGTTTCATAATTTTCATTAGCATAATCTACTAAGACTTTTAGTTGATTTTCTACTTGCTCTGCCTCTTCATCTGTCATATATGTTTTGGTATTTTCTTCTATTTGGTATCTTGGAACAATCTTAAAAGTCTCCTCATCAAACCAATAATTTGCATATATATAAGGCTCCATTTTTCCCTTCGAATAGTAGGGACTTAATAAAAATAGAGTGCTAACAAAGTCCATCTTATCATCAAAGTCATTAGAAAGTTTTACCTTAGGATCCTGAAGGGCCTCTGTTATAATGCGACTAACATAAAACAACTGATTTTCCTCATCATAAAACTCCATCATGCGCACTCCATATTTATCCTGAGTCTCTAAATCTTTAAACCTATCTTTTAATAAAAACCCAGGCTTTACTATTTCATAGTCCAAAGACCTAGGCTCAAAAGATGGTTGTTTTAATACAGGGCTTTTGGGTTTAATTTTTTCAAGTGAAATATTACTCTCATCAACCACATCTTCTTTTTTTGTATTAGTAATGGGCGGGACTCCACCCTCTTTAGCCTTATTGCTACATCCAGTAAATATCAATAAGGCTAATATATAAATTAATTTTTTCATTAAACTTCCTTATAATTTTCTAATCTTTATCATTCCTCCATTTTACCATAAAAAAATATTCCTACAGAAAACTCTCCATCTTTGTTGCTAATTACCTGGATGTCTATACCTAGGTCTCTGGCATATTTTTTTGCTAAATATAGACCAAGACCTGAAGAAGAATTATTTTTTGTAGATCTTCCAGTAAATCCCTTTTCAAAGATAAAAGGTAAATCTTTTTGATAAATTTTACTTCCATTGTTTATAACTTCTAAAAAAGGTCTACCACTAAGATTTGTCTTTAGAATAATTTCATCTTTGGTGTATTTTATAGCATTATTGATAATTTGTGAGATGATAAATTTTATAGTATAAAAATCAGTAAAAATTTCAAAGCTTTCCATATAATCTTTAATCTTAACTTGCTTTTCTGAGATAATAGGATAATAATCAGTTAAAGCCTCATAGACAACATCGATAAGCTCTATCTTTTCTAAATTATAATCAATTTTTGAGGTATTGGACCTTGCAAAATAAAGCATCAAATCTAAATCTGATTTTATAACTTGGCTAGAGTATAAAATTTTATCATATACCCCATCTTCAATTTGTTGAGGGTAATTTTCTAGCACTAATTCAATAGTCGCTAGCGGAATTTTTACATCATGAACCCATTTCTCTATTACATCTTTATACGAATGTAAATCAGATCTTTGAGCTTCTAGTTTTATACATTGTGACTTATTTTTATTAAAGTAGCTATAGACAATTCTTTTATAGTCTAATCCTATTTCCTTTACTAACTTATCTACAGCATCATAAGTTGTATTATCTATAAAATTTTTCAATAATTTTTTTATTTTTTTCTGCCTATTGATTTCTATCCATAAAATTAATGCTAGCGATAGTAATAGAGAAATAATAATGATGGCTAGTACCTTGCTTACTAATTCTCCAATTAGCAAGTAATTTAAAAATATAAACAATAAATGAATAAGAGTTATTAAAACTAAGCTTGCTATAGTATTTTTTAGGAAACTATACTTCATATGACCTCTGCATCTATTCTATAACCTATTGATCTTTCACTTTTTATAAAATTGCTAACTCCTATTGAACTTAACTTTTTCCTTAGTCTATTTATATTAACATGTAATATATTTTCATCGATATACTGGGTATTCCATGCTGCAACTAATAATTCATCTTTGGTTAAAGTATTAGGATATGCTTGCATCAAACTTCTTAATAAATCTCCTTCAATTTGAGTTAAAATTATAAATGAGTCTTTATAGCTAAGTTTATTGGTTGATGTTTCTAGGCTAAGATCTTTAATTTTTATTTCATCCGAAAACTTCTCATAAATATTTAAAATCTTTTTACTTCTAGCTATTAGTCTAGCTCCAGAAATTGGTTTGGTTAAAAATTCATCTGCTCCTAAATCAAATGACCTAAGCTCATCAGATATATCATCCCTACTTGTCAAAATAAGTACTGGTACCGAAATCTTATCCTTTATATTTAAAAGAATTTCATATCCAGATACCCTTGGCAGATTTATATCAAGAATTATCAAGTCATATTTTTTTAAAGAAAAATAATCTATATCCTCCTCAAAATTATTAAAGATATTGGATTGAAATCCATTATAGTCAAGCAATTTCTTTATTTCATTAGCTAAGAGTTTATCATCTTCTATTATAAAAATTTTTTTCATTTTTTACTCCAAATTGCTTATAAATATATTAATAAAGACTTTTACAAATAAGTGAATAAACACGCTTAGCAATAGTGGAGTGATAAATAATATAGCTATAAAAAAAGGATTATCATTAGATAAAACTCCACCTATCCTTATTGTAAATACAATTATAGTGTAAATAACACTTAATATTATTAATATTAGGTACTTAAAACTTAAATTTAGAAATTGATTAATAATATTTTTAATATCTATATTGCTTGCGCCTAAATCTTGTATTATAGTTTTAGAATCATAATTATCTGTTAGAATATTTAAAAACTTCATACTTAAAAAGCAAGCTCCCATAAATAAGAGAACAAAAGAAAAATATACCATCATATATAAATAACCCAATATTTCCGAATATTTAACTTTAATCATCCAAACTAAGCTTTCAAATCTTACTTCTCTATTAAAAAATTCATCTCTTAAAGATTCAGACACCTTATCATAACCATATTTTTGAATATAGTAATCGTTTAAATCTAAATTATAGGCATAAGAGTCATTAATTTTTATGAGCTTATTATACATTCTATCATTTATTACATAGACACCACCCTTTTCTATGTTATTATTGGCAAAAATAAATTCTGAGTTATCAATATCTTTTACTTTAAATATTTCTCCACTTATAGCTATACTAATATTATTTCTTTTGACATGCTCACTAAGCTTATTATTCAAATTATTTTTATTCTCAATTAAGTATATTGTCTCTGTATCACTTATTTTTTTGCTACTATCTTTAAATATATTTTTATAAGAACTGTAATTCATCACTTTTTTGTCCTTATCTAAAAAATAATACCTATCTTTAGCTAATCTAGAAATCGAGTTAGTAAAATCTGCATCATCAATATTATCAACCGAAACTAGATTTATAGGGTAAGTTTTACTAACAAACTTTGAAAATACATCTACTTTCTTTAAGCCATTTACTTGATCAGGTGTCATAAAAATAGTAAAGTCAGGTCTTAAATCTTTGTCAGTCTTATAATTTTTAAACTGATTTATGCTATGTAGGAGTAAAATATTTGAAATAATTACTAGTAATATAATAACTCCTAGAGATAGCCTTTCTTTAGCGAAAAAATCATTGGCTAAAGCTCTTACTATTACATTATATTTTTTTGTTTTTCTTAATATTTTACTAAGTACCCACAATGTAGTTATAATAAATCCTAGAATAATAATTACAAATAAAACCAATTGATTATAATATGGATATTTTTTATAGAAAAATACTAAAACGAAAGTGGCTATTATAAAAATAAATTTAGTTTTTATTCCATTTTTCTTATCTTTTTCTAAAGGATAGTCCTTAGTAAGAGACATTGTTCCTAGTAAATCTGAAATTAGAAGAAATATTAATAAAATTAGTGAAGAAATTACTAATAATCTAAGTGAAATAACAAAATTATGGTTATTTAAATCTAAATTAAAAAAGCTTATAGTGGCTAGATTAAATGATTCCATCAAAAATAAAGCTAAAGGTAACCCTAAAAGTATGGATATAAACATCTCTTCTAGTGAAATTTTAAATAGTATATAAAACAAATTTTTTCTATTTAAACCTAGACTAAGTAATGTTTTATAATCTTTTAGCTGTTTTCGCTTATTAAAATTTAGAAAATTTAATATTATTAATCCTAGCAGGACGGATATAATTAAGAAAATATCTCTTATTACTGATCGAAGGCCTTCTTGGTCTGTATCATATATGTTGTAGAATATATCTGTATTTACTACATTTAATAGATTAAATAAAAGAATAAATGCTATGGTTAAGATTATTATATTTATTTCTTTATCTATATTTAGTGTTTTGTATAATATCTTTTTCATTTTCAAATCTTATCTTACAAGCTGCTTACTAGCCAAACTAATTCTTTTTTCAAATTCAGCCCTAGATTCTATTTCATTTTTACTTATTTCATTAAAAATCTTTCCATTTTTCAATAAAATTATACGATCACAAAAACTAGCTACATATTTATCATGACTAGCGATTATTATTGAAGTGTTAAACTCTTTATTTACTTTATCAAAAACTTCCATAATTTTTTCTGTACTCCTATAGTCAAGATCAGATGTTGGTTCATCTGCAAGTAAAAGTTTAGGGCTAATAGCTAAGGCTCTTATAGCAGCCACTTTTTGCTGCTGACCACCAGATAATTGGCCAGGATATTTATCTAAAGATTCGTAAACTCCTAATTCTTTAGCAAGATTTTTAATTTTTTTACTATCTTCTTCCTTATTATGCAGGGCAAATGGTACTAATATGTTTTCATATGAAGTTAAATTTGCTATTAACCTATATTCTTGAAAAATATATGTAACTAAATTTCCTCTATAATCTTCTATTTCTTTTCTAGAGAATTGAGTTAAATCCTTTCCCTCAAAGATTATTTCACCACTAGTCGGCCTTGTATTTGATGAAATTAAATTTAACAGGCTAGTCTTACCCGAGCCACTTGCGCCCATAATGCCCAAAAACTCTCCTTCTAATAAATCAAAGCTTATATCATTTACTGCAACTAAACTTTCCTTGCCAGTACCAAATGTTTTATTCAAATACTTTGTTTCAATAATACGTTTAAATTCCATTAAATTCTCCAGCTTTATTATATCACTATATAAAAAAGTAAACTGCAAGTTGCAGTTTACTTTATATCTTCTATGGTTTCTACTTTTGTCATCGAGTCTATTTTTGCTAGATAGTAATTATAAATATCCTCTACATCATTTTTTGATTCGATAAGGGTAGTTGTTACATTTCCCTGGCTATTTTCTAGATATGATGATATAAAATCTCCATTTTCATCATAGATTTCATAACCATAGTTTAAATCATCATCAATGATAGACTTATAACCACCATCTATTTTTTCTATCTTCCTATTTGATTCTCCTAGGGCTTTTATCACTTCTTTCTCTCCATAAGTTAGATCGTTATCTCTTGTAATACTTGAAGGATAGTTAGAAGTTCTTTTTTCACCATAATAGATATTTTTTCCTATATCTAACCAATATAATTGATTATCCTTATTAATAAAAATATTGCCTCCATTTTGCCAGATTTTACCATCAATTGTAATATTTTTACTAGTATCAAATCCTTGAATTTGTGTATAGTTTATAGAGTTGTCTAAAGATTTAACTTGATAGTAATTTACTCTAGGCTGGTCTTTTTTATTAAGTAATTTTTCTGTAAATTCAGACTTAACTAAATCCGAGCTATTTTTTAGATCTTCTATCTTAGCCCTAGATGTTTCATTTTCTTTACTATAATAATCCTTATCAAATCCTGTAACTAATCCTAAACCTGCAATTATAATCCCCACAGCTACTATTAATTTTATTTTTTTCATAATATCCTCCTTTGCTATCTTTAGGATACTATGGTTTATCAAAAAGTTTAATTACAATCTATGTAAGATTTATACATTTATTTCTAAATATTCATAGGCACTTGCTATATCTAAATAATTATTTATAACATATTGAGCCCTTAAGTCTTCTGGCACTAAAATCATATATTTATTTGCTGCAAGGTATGCATCTAATAAAGTCTTTTCTTTTAATAAAAATTTAAATATTTGATTTTCATTTACTGGATTTATCCTTGCTTGTTCAAAAATTTCTGGAGTATTAGGTCCACATACCATGCTATCTACTTCTGATATAAAATAAGAGGTAGACTTACTAATAATATTAAACATAATTGCTAGAGTTCTGTTTACTTTTGTTCCTTCAAAGGTCATCAGTCCTATATAATCATCCTCAATACTAAAAGGATATTGGTAGTCCTTTAGAGCATCATGAAGCTCATAAATATATTTATCAGATTCTTCATCAAATTCAAATTCGTCTGGGTTATCAATTATATATCTCATGCGATGTCTGATGATTGGACTTATATCCACATCTCCAGCTGATAAAAACTTTGGAGGCGCACCTTCATTTGCAGCAGAAACTCTTATTTTTTTGCTACTTCTATAGATCTTATCAATTTTCCATACTTGACCTGCAAGAAAAATATTAGCCTCTTCTTGTACTTCTGGGCGAATTTCTATCTCCCCTATTTTCCCTGACTCATTATAAACTGTGAAGGCTTGGGCGGTTAAAAATTGGTTATAAAACCTCCCCATATACATGAGTTTATCTAGGTTTAATCCTGTAATTACCTCATTTTCTAATATTTCTATATATCCTTCACTAGCCATATAATCGGTTATTTCTTCAAATTCTTCATCAGTTATATCAGCAAATGTGGCTAGTGTTTTATTTAAAAATAAATATTCATCAATTGTTAGACCATAATTTTCTAAAAGTGTAGATAAAACTTGGTGGGCAAAGACATCATAAGCTTTAGCTGTTGCTTCGATTTTATCTAAAATACCCTCTTCAAATAAAGAAATAGCTGCCATTGATTGGAGAGCATCATAAACTCCAGTATTTATTTGATGAAGAATTGAATTGTGAGTTTTCCTACCACTACGTCCTAGTCTTTGGGCTAAGGATAAAACTGTATGAGCAGCCCCGAATTGTACAACTGAATGTACTGATCCTATATCTATTCCAAGCTCCAAAGTTGATGTAGCAACTATAACGTAGTTTTCATTTTTTGCTTCTTTTGCAAATTCTTCAATTTCTTTTCTACGCAACTTACTAACTGAAGAATGGTGGGCAAATATTTTTATATCTTCATTCTTTTCCTTATATATATTTGCAAGTTTTACGGCAATTAGCTCAACCTTTTCCCTGGAATTTGGAAAAATAAGCATGGGTCCTTCTAGGGAATAATCGTGCATGTAATTTACATATTCATCTGATAATTCACTAGGTTCTGGCATATCAAAGGTATAGGTAAAGTCATTTTGGCTTTTATCTAACAAGATATTTGTATCACGGCCATTATTAAAAAATCTTTTTGCTAGGTCATAATTTTTATCACCAATTGTCGCAGATAGTCCCATCATACGGGGTGGTTCATAAGTAAATCTAAGCATACGATCTAGCAAAGATTTTAATTGTAAGCCGCGATTTCCCGATAAAAAGCTATGGATTTCATCAACTATTATGTACTCTAAATCTTCAAATAATATTTTTGCAACTTCTGGCTTACCGGATAGCAAAGCCTCGATAGATTCTGGAGTAATTAATAAAATTCCCTTTGGGCTTTCTATTAAATTATCTTTTTTTGCTTTACTAGCCTCCCCATGCCAGGAGGTAATTGGTATATTCATATCAAAACACATATCGTTTATGCGTTTAAATTGATCGTTGATAAGGGCTATGAGGGGCGAAATATATAAAATTTTCACTCCTTTATCCCAATTTTTAACCTTACTAATGGCAGGCAAAAAAGCAGCTTCAGTCTTACCCGATGCTGTAGCTGCTGATAAAATTAAATTATTATCTGTAGAAAAAAATGCCTTTATAGATGCATTTTGAATTTTAGTAAGAGTAGGCCAGCCCTTTTCGTGGATATAAAATCTAAGTTCTCTATTTAATAAATCAAAGGAATTTGTCATATTATCTCTATCTCATCATCCATATCTTCAGGGTCTTTACTTATCGCCAGGATATCTTTAAAGCGATCACTTATGATATCGATTATCTCCTCATCTGGATTTTGTCTTTTTAAATCTAGGATTTCTATAAAATCTTTTATAACTGCACGGGGAGTTAAAAATTCATCTGCTCCTGGCCTATTTAATTGCCCTTCCATATAGGTAATTATTTCTGGCTCAGCTATTTCGATGGATTCTTTGTAATGGACATTATAAACATTTACTAAATTTTCTAAAAGGGTATAAATTTCCTCATTGGAAAGTGGTTTTAAGCCTAGAACTGTACGATTTGTATTTACTAGTTTATTATCCATACTATCTTCACTGCCAAGTCTACCCTTTAGTGCTCCATAGGAAGATAAGCCACGGTTCTCATCAAAAATAGTCTTTCGGGTGGCACCAAAATTTATAAATAAACCCTTAGCTATATTTGATTTTGCTTCATTGTAAATATTTAAAATACGTTCATAATTTCTTTCGCGAGTTACAGATTGAGGAATTTTATAAAGATTTACAGCCTCATCAAAGTTAACTACAAATCCACTATAACCAATACCTAAAAATAGTTCACTCATATTTTTTAAAGCATCAAACCAGTTATCATCATTTATAATTTGATTGATAGCTAGCACTTTTTTCGATTCAGTTTTGGTAGTAATATCTCCCCTTAACCACCTAATAGCATTGGTTTTTAATAGTCTATTGTCATTTATAAAACCCTCATAAAATTTAACAAGGGCCTGCCCAAACTCAAAGGATAGGCCTACTGCAGAAAAATCACCTAGGATATTTAAAATCTCATTTGTTACTTCTTTTTGGTAGCTACCTTCCAAAATTTCAGAAACATCCACATCTAGGCTAGCAGCAACTTTTGTAAAAATTTGATTTAGCCATTCTTCTATAATAGAACTTAGCACATTTCCATTTTTTATAGTTTTTGTTTTTATATTATCTATTATTTCTGTATAAAGAGCTACAGCTTTTCTATCTGTAGCATAAAATCTCCTAGATGGATTAAGGTCTAAGGTAGAAACCACAAAGTTTTTTTGTAGGGCAAGCTGCTCAATTGTTGCAAGCATAAAACTTTTTCCAGATCCAAAGTCCCCTACCCAAAATCGGATATCGCTCTGTCCATCAGCTACAATATCTAAAATTTTTATAACTTCTTCTACTTCTCTATTTCTACCAACTAAAAGGTGTTGAACACCCATATTTGGCACCACTCCACCTTCAAGAGACCTTATAATAATTGCCGCTTCTTTGGGGTTAATTCGTACTGCCATCTACATACTCCTTTATCATATCTACATAAAATTCATCTATAATTACTCTGTCATCTTCTACTACTAGGCTCTGATCTCCTATATAGTCAAATAAGGATTCATTTATATTTCCTATAAAAGTATTTAAAGTAAGACAATCTTTTTTTGCCAAGTCTTGGACTTCACCAACAGAAATAAAGCCATGGTTTAAAATTTTAACCAATACATCATTATAGGAAATTTCTTCTTCATTTTCTAAATCTTCTTTAATTTCTTTTATAGGTTTAATGACTTCTTCTTCATCGAAAAATTCATTTACAAGACTTACAGTTTTATCCAAGTTTTTTCTAGAAATATCAATTTTTTTATTATCTACCTTAATTTTTTTAGGGGCAATATTTTTAAGAGTCCTAATTTCTTCAATTAAATCTAAGTTTAATTCATTTTCTTTTATAAGTTTCAAAAATTGGTCGAAATTTGCCTTATTGATAATTTCAAATAAATACTTGTCATGACTTTTTTTATTTATATTATTTCTATATAAGTAGTATAAAGCAATTATCTTCTCATCCTCGTACCAAGACTTAACAAGTTCATTTAATATTTTTTCAAAATTTTCATGGTTTTTATAGTCTTTTATAAGTTTTATCTCATCTTTTATATCAAGATATATAAGATAATTTATAAAATCTTGGGTTTTTTTTGGATTTTTATCAAAATAATCTCGGTAAATATTATCTAATAAATCAAAGTCTAAATTTTTCAGATAAAGCTCTTGGTAGTCACTTACAAAGTTATAGATATCGATATTGGTTTCTTCTTTTAATAAGTCAGTAGCCTTTTGTGTCGATATCCGTCCATAAAAACTAATGACTTCTCTAATATTTTTCTCACTTATAATTAAAATAGCATCTAAGATATCTTTTGATTGCTGGTAGGGCTTTAATATCCTAGTTAGCCTTTTAGTTTCTATTTCTTTTGAGTCAAATAAGGCTCTTAGAGTAGATAAGTATAAGTCCATCAGTAGTTTGTAAACTTTTTTGTTTTTCCATAAGACATTGGAGCGCTTAGAAATTTGATCAATTGCTAGCTGTTCTTCTTTAGTAAAATTATATTTCTCTCTAAAAGACCCATCTGGATCCCACCATAAGGAAACTTTATTATTATCTGTAAGCTTAAAATATTCCTTAGTTTCCTTATCTGCAGGTTTTAATTCATTTTTTAATTCTTGAGCCCTATCTTCTAGTAATTTCCTAGCTTCTACTCCTACATAATCTTCGATTATTTTATATGACTTTTCCGCTGATTTTCTTGAAAGAGGATTATAAAAGTTTAAAACCTGAGTTTCTGCTATTAGATAGATAGTATAGTATAAGTCAAAATTTACCGTTTCGCGTCTTAGCTTTGATACATGTCTGGCAACAGTTGTTCCTTGGTTATTTAAATAAATTTCAAGGATCTCACAAAGCCTTGCATACATTTTTAGGGCAGCCACATTTAATTGGTTAACTCTCATAGCCTTGGACTTATAATGACGGTCAAGTTTTAAAATCCAATACCTATAGTCTTTTACTATTGGTTGATCATTATTTATTCGCGGAGGGATTTTTTCTTCCTTTTCATGGCTTATATCAATTACTCCCCTTATATCACCTGCTTCAATTTTTCTTTTAAAGGTCTGCTTTTCGCCTACTTGGAGCTTAGAAATATCAGCTGCTATATTATCAATCATTTTCTTTATATCTTCATATTTCATATAAGCCCCCTTAGTTAATCTTCCAATCATTATACCTTGCCAAGGATTTTTTTGCTTAAAAAAACGCTAGTTTCCTAGCGCTCTCATTTATAAACCAAATTTTCTAGCAATGGCTACTGATTCATGGTAGTAAGATTTTGCTACACCATCACTATTAGCCAAGATATATTCATCTACTAAAAAGTTACTTTCATCGTCATTGTCTTTTATTCTATATACTTCGTATCCCTCGTAGTCACCTAGGTAAGATATTTCACTATCTTCTTCAAATTCCTTTATAGCAAACTCTAGGGCTTGGTCATAGTATTTATTTTCCATATTTCTCCTAAGATATACTAAAAAAATGTACTATTTCATAATCTTCATCACTATCAGCAAGACGGACACCATCTTCATCTACTAGAGCAAAAGCTCCTACCCCATCTGTATCTTCATCAGTATTTATTTCATAGCAATCGTAGCTTTCCCACTCACCTATATAATTTATATCAGTATAACCATCATATTCACTTTGTACAAATTCCAATACTTTTTCTTTACTTTTTTCTATTAATGTCATAATTAACCTCAATATCCTAGTATATTCTCCATAGTCATATTTACAGATGATTCATACATATTTCCAAATTTAACTAAGTGAACCATATATAGATAAAGCCTATAAAACTCTAAACGCAGTCTAAAGTTATCTTCTAGAGGATAAATTTGGTTGTATCTGTTATAAAATTCATCTGTAAATCCACCAAAAACAGTTGTAATACCGATATCAAATTCCCTATCTCCATAAAATGGACTTGGGTCGAATAAGGCCGGTGTTCCATCTTTTAAAAACATGTAATTACCACCCCATAAATCTCCGTGTAGTAAAGATGGTTCTGATTTATGCTTATCTAATTCTTCTTTCATAATGGCATACACTTTTTGATATTTTTCATAATCATAAGCAGTCAATAAGTCCATATCCATTAATTGCTTAGCAAGAACTGACATCCTTTGGTCTAGAAAAACTTCAGACCAAGTATCACTCCATTCATTTGAAAATGTAGTTTGTGAACCCCTATGCTTATAGTCGAAGCCAAATTTAGAGTTAGGACTTTTATACTGGTGAAGTTTTGCTACTGTTTTTGCAAGTTCACTTTGAGATCCACGGCTACCCTCATCTAGAAATGATAATAATAAATAAGCATCTCCATCAACAAATCCATGATCAATTACCCTAGGTCCAGTTACTCCAATTTTTTCAAAAAGTTTAAGGCCCTCTATTTCACCATCATAAAAACTATCATCACAATTTTCTTGGACTAGCATGTAATAAATCTCATTGTTAGAATATATTTTGTAGGCATCATTAACGTCTCCACCACGCGCTGCCCTTATATCTGTAACTTCTATTGGTAATTTTTCTATAAATTTTTCCATAATAAACCACCTCTATAAACTACTTTTACCCTTACTTATATTTTACAAACGGCTTTAAATATAAAATATTTTTTACAAAAATAATTTTTAATTTAGTATATGATATAATAAAGAAAATTACACTAAAGGGGGAAATATGTTTACCAACAAAAAAGTAAAACCTATATTTTCTGCTGCATTAAGTTTAGCACTTCTTGCATCAGGAGCAGTTGTATCAGGCAATGAGGCCTACGCTGCAAATCTAAATGAAAGCCAAAAGTCTCAATTAGAAGCATCTTATTTTTCAAATAATGTTTCAAATAAAGCTAGTAGAATGCTTTTAGAAGAATTTCCAAATCTAGCTAACGGATCAGAATCTCAATTAAAAAAATTAGTAAGTGAATCAGATGCTGTTTTGGCAAAATCAAAATCAGTAGTAGAAAAATTACATCCAGAACGTACAAAAGAAAGTGACCAAATCAAAAAACTTGACGCTTCAGTATTCGATAACAAGGTAAAACAAGAATCAGTATTTCTTTTATTTGAACTAACACCAAATAAAATTGAATCTAGCAAGGATAAATTTATAAATATAGTAAATGATTCTATAAAATTACAAGCAAAATCAGAATATACTCTTAACAAACTTCGTGGTTACAAAACTATCTCTGTAGTTCACGTAAATGATACTCACGGTAGAGTTGAAGAAAATGAAAAAAATGGAGAACTAGGTTTTGCTAAACTAAAAACATATTACGATAATAAAAATGTAGCTAATAATGCTCTCCTCCTTAATGCTGGGGATGTTGTTCATGGTACAACATTTGCAACTATTTCAAGTGGGGATAGCGTAGTAAATGTAATGAATCAAATGGGTTTTGATGCTATGACTGCAGGAAACCACGACTTTAACTATGGCTACCAAAGATTAATTGAACTTAACGAAAAAGCAAATTTCCCAATATTTGCAGCAAATGTAGTAAACGAAGAAGGCAACAACATCCTAGATGCTGATAGCATTATCGATGTTGATGGAGTAAAAGTAGGGTTATTTGGCCTTGCAACTGAGGAAACTAAAACCAAATCATCACCAGCAAATACTAAAGGTCTTACATTTGTAAACTCTATAGAAACTGCCAAAAATGAAGTAGCAAATCTTAAAAACCAAGGTGCGCAAGTAATAATTTGTATATCTCACTTAGGAGAAGATAAAGAAAGTGTAGAAACATCTACTATGATTGCAGAAAATGTAGAAGGCATTGATTTAATTGTTGATGGTCACTCACACACAGAACTTCAAAACGGTAGATATGTTGGCAATACTTTAATAGCTCAAGCAAAAGCACACGGATACTTCATAGGTGATGTAACTCTGCTACTTGATAAAAATAATAAAGTTGTAGCTAAAAATGCTAGCCTAAAACCATATAGCAGAATGAAATACCTACACGCAAACAAAGATACCCTAGATCAAATAGAAGCAGTGACTAATGAAAATAAAAAAGTACTTGACCAAAAAGTAGGAGAAACAAAGGTAGACCTAATCGGTGCACGTGATATGGTAAGAACTAGTGAAACAAACCTTGGTGATTTTGTAACAGATGCCATGATAAAAGCAACTGGTGCAGATGTAGCAATCACAAACGGTGGTGGTATTAGAGAATCAATTGCAGCTGGAAACATTACTAAAGGCGATGTTCTAACAGTATTCCCATTCACAAACTTTGCAGTAACTCTCGAGGTAAAGGGTTCAGTGATTAAAGACGCATTAGAACACGGGCTTTCAGAAGCTCCAAACTCAGCAGGTAAGTTCCCACAAATTGGTGGTATGGTAGTAAAATATGATGCAACAAAACCAGCTGGGCAAAGAGTATCAGAAATTACCATTAAAGGGGAAGCATATGACCCTGAAAAAACCTACACCTTAGTTACTAATGATTTTATGGCCATAGGTGGAGATGGATATGAAATGCTTAAAGACCAAACAAAGCTTGCTGAATACGAACTAATTTCAGAAATATTTGAAAACGCAATAAGAGAAGCTGGAACAATAAATCCAGAATCTGACAGCAGACTAACAAATGTTAGTACAGAGGCAAGTACTAATAAATCTGCTTAAATATGAAAATTACTCCTACGAGAAGTAGGAGTTTTTTTATATTTATTGTGAAGCATAGCTTGAAACTTAAGTTTATATGTGAAATATAACTATATTTGACAAAGAGTGGTCATGAGACTATAATAAGCCGTGTTAAAGTAATTAACACAAAGGAGAGTATTATGAATAAAAAATTATTAGCATTAGCATTAGCAGGAACATTCGCATTTGCAGGATGTGGAAACAATGCTGAAAAAACAGAAGAAGCTGACACTACAGAAACAACAGTTGAAGAACCAGCTGTAGAAGAAACTACAACAGAAGTAGAAGAAAACGCTGATGACGCTGCTAAAGAAACAGAAGAAAACGCTGAAGATGCAGCAGATGATGCAGCTACAGAAGTAGAAGAAGACGCTACAGAAAATACAGGAAACTAATTAAAAAATCAGAACTACCAGCTTAGCTGGTA
>NZ_JBGMEG010000020.1:0-1753 GCF_046365465.1 Anaerococcus groningensis
CTACCAGCTAAGCTGGTAGTTCTGATTAGTAATCTACACCTGAGGAGTATTCACTATTTGCATTCCAAATTAAATATTCATTTAATCCTTGATCATAAATTGCATCTATTTGAGCCTGTACGGCATCACCATCATATTCCATCCAGTTACCTTCACCAATCCATGAAGCAGTAAAATCTTGTATCCATGGGCGAGATACTGGTGGATGTTCTAGTTCATTAAATATTTTTTTCTCTTCTTCTAAATATCTAGAAACTAATTCATAAGGCTCTAAATCTGGTTTTTCTATATCAAAAGACCAGCTACCCCAGTGAGAAGGATAAATCATAGATGACATAACATCTGTTTGATTTGCCATTTTATCAAAATCTTGACCGATACCTTCAGCACGTCTTACTTGCATAGCATAACCAAATACATCTATAGAAATTGGTACATTATAAGCTTGTAATTCTTCACGAGCCCTTTGTACAAAGCCAGTTATTGCAGCTACTCTTTTTTCCCCTTCATCCATTTCAGTTTCATTTTCAAATTCGCCTCTTGAATAATCTAGAGTATCTCCAAATGTCTCAAAACCTTCAGCAAATCTTACATAGTCAAATTGGATTTCATCAAAACCTGCGTCTGCTGCAAGTTTTGCAATTTTTAAATCATAATCCTGCACTTCTTTCAAAAATGGATTCATAAATGCTTCATCATGACCATTTTTCCATAATGTTCCATCCTCAAGGGTAAATCCCCAGTCAGGATGTTTCTCTGTTATAATACTATCCTTAAAGGTAGTGACCCTTCCTATTACATAAATACCTTTGCTATGAAAATCTTCAATTAAAGCTTCTGGATCAACTATATCTATTTTTGAGTAAGATACATCTTCATCATCTGTCTCAAAGTTCATAGTTACATTACCCCAGTCATCTTTGATATCAATTACGACAGCATTTAAATCTGTATCTTCAATTAACCCTACGATTTTATTATAGGTTTCTGGAGTATTTATACTATAAGTATTAAAGTATAAACCTTTTACTCCATCTTTTGGATAAAATTTAGATTTTTTTTCTTCTAAAGATAGGAGTCTAGATGTATCATAGTCCATATTATAGTCATCTGGAGTTACACCTACTTCATAGGGCTCGCCTACTGGCTTTTCTACAGCTTCATTTATTAACCCATTTTCATCTAAAATATCTTCTGCTACTTGATCGATATCTTTATCTTCTACCTTTGAAGCTTCATCAGTATTATTTGTGGATGTACAGGAAGTTAGTAATAACATAAATGATAAGAAAATATAGGTAATTTTTCTTTTTATATTCATATACTCTCCTTACAATAAAAAAAGGCGAGCAAGCTTGCCCGCTCTTTTTTATAAATTTTATATTTTAATAATATACTTAAATGGTTTTAGCTCTTTGAGCCTAGTTTTTCGGACTCATTTCAAGCCTTTTCGGCTAAATGAGGTCCTCATCTCGAAAATGAAAAATCCGAGAGATTTTTCATCTGTGATGCTTTCCTCTTGAAGAGTCTGAAACTCTTCTCGCTTAGTTCTGCGGATCTGGCTTTGCCTTATCTCGCAGATGATAGATTAAAATCCATCAACCATTATGGTGTCCTCTCGAAGAGTCTGTGACTCTTCTCGCTTAGTTTTTCGGACTCAACTGCGTTTCGTCTCGAAAATGAAAAATCCTTCAGATTTTTCACCCAGGATGTTGGGACTATTTAACGATTTTTGTAACAACTCCTGATGCTA
>NZ_JBGMEG010000021.1:0-755 GCF_046365465.1 Anaerococcus groningensis
AATCAGAACTACCAGCTTAGCTGGTAGTTTCCACAGCGCCTATAAGGCGCGAATACCGGCACGCCCCTACTGGGGCTCCGAGTATTCTCCACATGCAACACTATCCCAACTACTGCTTAAGCAGTTTTTTATTTGCTTCTTTTTACTGACTCACCCGTAAACGGGTCATAGTATTCCTTTAAGCTGATTTGGTCTGAATAATAATCTTCTTTTAATTGATTTTGTATATATTCTTTTATCTTTTTTTCATTTCTACCAACTGTATCAACATAGTAACCTCTACACCAGAAATGTCTGTTTCCATATTTATATTTCAAATTGGCATGACGATCAAATATTATTAATGAACTTTTCCCTTTTAGATATCCCATTATTTCTGATATACTGTATTTTGGTGGTACTTCTATCAACATATGAACATGGTCTACACAAAGCTCAGCTTCTATTATGTTTATTCCTTTACGTTGACATAATTCTCTAAGTATTTGACCTATATCTTTTTTTAGTTTTCCATATATTGCTTGCCTTCTGTATTTTGGTGCGAACACTACATGATATTTACATCTCCATTTGGTGTGTGATAAACTATTCTTGTCCATTAAATTCTCCTTGCTTTAATTGTGCATGTGGTTATCACAATTATATATCAAGCGAGAATTTTTTGGCTTGAAGCTAAAGCTAAATTCCTCCACCTGCATAGCAGGTGGTTTATTGTTTCACTCACATTCGTTCGTTCAACTCACTTAAGTGAACAA
>NZ_JBGMEG010000022.1:0-1582 GCF_046365465.1 Anaerococcus groningensis
TGAGCTGAACCCGTAAACACGGAATAACTTAATAATATTTTAAGCGGAATGTAATCTGTAATCAATAGGTGACATTCCGTTTAATTTTGTCTTTATCCTGTCTTCGTTGTACCATTTGATATATGATTCTATTTCTTTTCTTAATTGTTTATAATTCTTAAACTCTACACCATAGTACATTTCTTGTTTGAGTATACCAAAGAAGTTCTCCATTGGTGAATTGTCTAAACAGTTCCCTTTTCTTGACATACTTTGTTTTATGTTTAGTTTCTTAAGCTTGTTAGACCATGAACTATGTTGATAATGAAACCCCTGGTCTGAGTGTATTACTAGTTCATTACTTTCTTCTATTCTTTTAGTTGCTTCTTCTAACATTGTATTTGTTAGTTTAATCGTTGGCTTATGACTTAGTGTATAGCTAATTATCTCACTGTTATATACATCAAGTATTGGTGATAGGTAAAGTCTTTGTTCATGTCCTTTGATTCTAAATTCTGTTACATCTGTTAACCATAGCTGGTTAGGTTTTTTAGCTTTAAAGTTACGGTTTACTATATTAGGAGCTACTTTACCTACTTGTCCCTTGTATGATGAGTATTTCCTTGATCTAGTTTTAAATTTAGTACATAAGAGTCCTTCTTGTCTCATTATTCTTAATACTCTTTTATGATTTACTCTTAAACCTTTGTTCCTTAGGACTTTACATACTCTTCTGTATCCATATCTACCTTTAGTTTCTTTAACAACTGATTTGATTTCTTCTCTGACTTTCTTATCTTTGTCTATTGGATTTTCTAATTTAATCTTCCATTCATAGTATGAGGATTTAGGAAGTTTAGCTACTTTTATCCATTCACTTGCTTTACTTTCAGGATATTCTTTAAGAAACTTAAGGATTATCTTTGTTTTTTCCTTGCTTCTGCTTCCTCTTCCAGTAGCAAGGCTTGAAACTTTTTTTCGAATAGTATTTGCATCTTTAAATATTTGTTTTCTTCTCTAAGTCTGATTAATTCTTCTCTTTCAGACTCTTCTATCGGTTTTTCATTCTTAGCTTTCTTATCTGATTTAGACATTTCTTTCTTAGGCCTTCCTATGTTATTTTCTAACCCAGACAAACCACGTTCTCGATATGCTCTTTCCCAGTTACATATTACTGATCCATTGCTGATATTAAAGTATTCTGCGGTTTCTCTGTATGAAGTATTATTGATTTGCCTATATTGTATTACAGATAACTTAAATTCACTAGTATATTTATTGATATTTTGCTTTTTAATTAAGTTATCAAAACCTCCTGACTTGTATTTGTTAACCCAATTTTTCATTGTTGAATTAGGGATCTTATATTTTTTGGCAATTAATTTTTGACCACCATACTCTCCTGATAAGTATTCTGATACTAGCTTAATTTTAAATTTTTTTGTATATTTTGGCATGAAAAAACCCCTCCATCCGTATTCCGGATTTTGGGGTGCAGCTCATAAGTGAGCCTTTTTATTTTGTCAAATTTTGTTTAATTTATTTACTATATCTTCAATTTCACTTAGTTTTTCCTTAGCATCTTCAGGATCATTATTTTCTA
>NZ_JBGMEG010000023.1:0-507 GCF_046365465.1 Anaerococcus groningensis
CTGGAACTGTATCTATAAAGCAAGATGACAGTTGGTTAAATGGTTTTCTGGCATTGGTCATAGTTGGTGTAGCCATAGTTGCTTTAAGACTTGATAAGATATCATAAAGTCTTTTTGCAAAGGCTACCCTATCTTTTTCTGGAATTGCTAAATGCATGGCAATGCCCATAAACATTTCTTGGACACTTTCTATAATATCGCCTGTAAAGGTACGGATTAAATAGCGTTTTTTAACTAAATCTAGGCCAGAAAATGTAAATAAGTCATCACGTTCTTTTTTTAGGTAGGCTTCTAACTCATCTATATCAGCTGATGAATAGTTTTCTTTGATGTATGCTCCGTAAAGACCAGAATGAGTTAGATAATCAATTTTTGATTTAAAATCTACTATATCATATCTTTCTTCATTTCTTTTTATCTCAAGGTCAATCTCATGCATTAAAAATCTTGCTGCAATAATTTCCCAGTCTGGAGTTTCCTTGCTGGTTAGCTCACTTGCTGCACGAG
>NZ_JBGMEG010000024.1:0-665 GCF_046365465.1 Anaerococcus groningensis
ATATACAAGCATCACTTACTTCAAATTTTTTAGTAGATTTAAATTTTCCATAGGCTGATTGGACAATATTTCCTAGAAATTTTGGGACCTTAGAGTCTATAAAATTGCCATAAACTCCATTATCCAGTCTTTTCTTTATAAGAGATATTTCATAATCAGCCTCTTCATTTACCCTTTCTATCTTATCTTCATCATTTACATCATAAAATAAGATAAATGTTTCTGGCATCCTTATAGCAAATGATGCATCAAGCTCCAAGCCCTTTTTAATAAATATTTCCCTTACTTGGCTACTCCTATAACCTGTAGATGCTCCACATGTACCTATGTAGAAAGTATAAGGGTGCTTATTAAATTTTATTTTTAAATCTTCTAAAAAAGCTTTTACATTTGTAGGTAGACCCCCAGCATGAGATGGTGCTAAGATGCCTAGTCTATCATTATCTTTTAAATATATTTCCTTTAAATCTTTTTGCTGGTCAACAGCAATTATTTCTTCTCCTTTATAGGCTATTTCATCTACAACGTGCTTGGTATTGCCCGTTGCTGAAAAGTATATAATCATATTAAATCCTTTCTATATAATAATCTATGATTTCTACAGGATATTTTGTTTCTATTCTTATTAGTAAATTTTCTAAAATAGATCTTGCTGTATCATTGTC
>NZ_JBGMEG010000025.1:0-718 GCF_046365465.1 Anaerococcus groningensis
GTTATCATCTGATATTTCCATTGAGTCTGCAAGACCATCGTATATTACTTCACCTTTTTTCACATTATAAATATTATCAAAAAGTGCATGAGTGATTGTTAAAGAAACTCTATCATTAGCATATAATGGATTTACTATAGATGGATCAGAACCGATTCCTAAAACAAAGATACCACCTTTCTGACCAGTAGATTCTTCACCTTTATTTTCGTCTGTGTTAGGTGCTTCCTCTAAGTTACTATCATCCTTTTTTTCAGCTTCATCAGCTGTGTTAACACTATCTGATACTTGATTATTAGCAGTGTTATCTTCTGCTTGATTATTAGTATCATTATTTTGACCACATCCAGCAAACATGAATGTCATCGCAGCAATTAAAGCTACTGACTTTAATTTATTCATACATCCTCCTTATATAAATTAATTGTCAAAGTTATTATAACACATTAAATTTGAAAAAGAAAAATACATTTTTTATAATAATTTCAGTTACAAATAAACTAAAATTTAGACTTAAAAAAGAGCTACTTTTAAAGTAGCTCTTGGTAATTTTTCTATTTTACATTTAATGTATATTCATCATTAATGATAGGATTTATATTTAGTAATTCTTTAACAGCTTTTTTAGTTTGAACTTCTGCTTCTTCTAGCAATCCTTTATCTATGGCTTCTTTTTCTACCTTTGCTTCTTCTTCTTTTCTAAAGTTTGAGTAGTCTT
>NZ_JBGMEG010000026.1:0-1507 GCF_046365465.1 Anaerococcus groningensis
ATATTTCTAAGGTTTATCCAAACGGTTTCAAGGCCGTTGATAATATAAATTTAGATATAAAAGATAAAGAATTTATAGTTTTAGTTGGCCCGTCAGGATGTGGGAAATCAACTACCCTACGTATGATAGCAGGACTTGAGGAAATCTCTGATGGTAATCTTTATATTGGCGATGATTTGGTAAATTTAGTAGAACCGAAAAATCGTGATATAGCCATGGTTTTCCAATCTTATGCCCTTTATCCACACTTATCAGTAAGGGATAATATTGCTTTTGCTCTAAAGGTAGCAGGGGTTAAAAAACAAGAAAGATATAAAAAGGTAGATGAAGTTGCCAAAATTCTTCAGCTAGAGTCAGTTTTAAACAAAAAACCAGGTACTCTTTCTGGGGGCCAAAGGCAAAGGGTTGCTTTAGGTCGAGCTATGGTGCGAGATCCAAGGGTGTTTTTATTTGATGAACCCTTATCAAACCTCGATGCAAAACTAAGGGTAGCCATGCGTGGAGAAATAGTTAGCCTCCACCAAAACTTAGAAACAACTTTTATATATGTAACCCATGACCAGACCGAGGCTATGACTATGGGGGATAGGATAGCGGTAATGAATGATGGAGTAGTAGAACAGTTTGATACTCCAGGAAATCTTTATCATAACCCTAAAAATCTTTTTGTAGCAGCTTTTATAGGATCACCTCAGATGAATTTTTATGATGGAAAATTAACTCAGGATGATGAAAATATTTATATAAATATTTGGGATAAAAAATTTTCCTTGCCAGAGTCGATAAAAAACAGGATAAACCTAAAAAATCCATCCTTAGATATAGTTTTAGGTATCAGGTCTGAAAATATATATTATAAAAATGTAGAAGATTCTGATAAAGATATATCTGTTGTGGCTAAAAAAGTGGAGCAGTTAGGTAGTGATACCTATGTATATTTTGATGGCCCAAAGACCTATGATGAGTCAGTAGCAAGATTTAACCCGCCCCGCCAGGTGGCTTTTGATGAACAAATCGGTCTAAAGTTTGATTTGGAAAAAATAATTATTTTTGATAAAAAAACTGGGTTAAATATTCTAAAAGCTACTGATGCTACTTACTTTTAGGGGGGTTATTATGAGTAAAAACAAGCAAAAAGATAAGTTACCTTCTAAAGTTTCTGACCTGTCTCTAGGCGGCCGCCTCAAATTTTATCTTAAGAGATACTGGCAATTGTATATTTTTTTACTGCCAGCCTTAATTTATTTTTTAATTTTCCATTATGGGCCAATGTATGGTGTCCAAATTGCCTTTAAAAGGTATATGCCCTCATTAGGGATTATAGGTAGCCCTTGGGTTGGTTTTGACCATTTCAAAAGATTTTTCAATTCTTACTACTTTGGTGATTTGATAAAAAATACTCTTGGTATAAGCATATATGAACTTATCTTAGGTTTTCCAATGCCAATTATCCTAGCCTTAGTATTTAATGAATTAAAAAATGGATTTTTTAAGAAATTTGCTCAAA
>NZ_JBGMEG010000027.1:0-823 GCF_046365465.1 Anaerococcus groningensis
GGCCAAGCCTTTACAGGAGTTGTTGATGCAAATCCTATCTGGCCTGGAATAATTGTAACTATTGCAGCAGCTATAATTACATTTGGAGGAGTAAAAAGACTAACAGATTTCTCATCAAATGTTGTTCCTTTTATGGCAGGTCTTTATATCTTGGCAGTTTTATTTATCATAATTACTAATATTAAAGAAGTACCTGCTATGTTTGGATTAATTTTTAGAGGAGCTTTCAAACCAGAAGCTATAGTAGGTGGTCTAGCAGGACATACTATTACAGAAGCATTTAGACATGGGGTTGCTCGTGGATTGTTCTCAAACGATGCTGGAAACGGTATAGCTGGTATCATGCACGCATCAGCAGACGTAAAACACCCAGCTGAACAAGGATTTTTAGCTATGTTTGGTACTTTTGTAACAACAATTGTTATTTGTACTCTATCTGCATTTGCTATTTTACTAACTGGAGTTGCTGGAAATGGACACGATGGTATTTTATTAGTTCAAGATGCCTTCCAATCTCAATTTGGTCAAGTAGGTAGATGGTTAGTGTTCTTTGCTATGAGTTTATTTGGATTTACTACTTTAATTGCCGACTTATTTTATGGGGAGAGTAATATCCTTCTAATCTTTGGTAAAAATTATAAATGGCCACTTTGGATTTATAGAATAATTGCCTTTATCATGTTTTTAGTTGCCACACAAATGGATCTATCCATAGTATGGGGATTCATTGACGTATTTGTTGGTATAGTAGTGTTTATAAACGTAATATGCTTATTCTTATTATTTAAGGATGTAAAAGTAGTTTTAAAAGACTATCAAAAAC
>NZ_JBGMEG010000028.1:0-542 GCF_046365465.1 Anaerococcus groningensis
CTAAATAAGTTTTCAAATCATGGATTAGATAGTAATTATTTATCTCATTGGGGTTACCAACTACAACTACATCATGGGTTATGGCCATATTGTCACCAGCATCTCCTTGATTTCTTATCTTGGTATTGATGATTTCAAATTCGGCACGCTTATACCTAATCCTTATAGGATTGCCCTCTTGTTGTAAAAATACCTTTAGATTGTCATTTATCTTAAGTTCCCTATCAGATGAATAAGTGTTTATAAGGCCGATTATTTTTTCGCTAGTATTTTCATTAAAGAAAAAATCATTTATAGCTTCTTTATCATCAGTTATTAGCCCCGATAACTCATCTGTGCTAGCTTCCAAACTCTTTATATTTTCAGATACTATTTCACTTTTAGTTTTTTCCTTGTCTCTAAAAGGCAAGGTTTCCACTAAGTAGTATGCAGCTACTAAGAGTATAAGATAAAGAATATATCTTTTTGTCTTGCTATCTATCTTATATCTCATAGCTTTTCTATATATTTTTTTACATCAGGACCTACATAAATATTTCCAT
>NZ_JBGMEG010000029.1:0-1227 GCF_046365465.1 Anaerococcus groningensis
GTATATGGAGTACTGGATTTAGATAGTCCTATAAAAAATAGATTTACTGACATAGAAGTAGAAGGTTTTGGAGAAATAGGTAAACTCATCGAAGAAAAAATATATCCTTTCTAATATAGCTATTTAAGCTAGAGTAAATTTGTTTTATTTGATATAATTATCCGAGTACTAGGAAGGATAATTTATGAAGAAAAAGTTAAGTTTTAAGGAAGTCTTACTTGTAGGATCTCTCTTGTTTGGCCTATACTTTGGAGCTGGAAATCTTATTTTCCCGCTAGAATTAGGTCAAAGGTCTGGAGTAAACCTAATACCGGTAACGATTGGGTTTTTGTTATCAGGAGTAGGACTTCCTATTTTAGGTATAATAGCTACTGGTCTTAGCGATAGCCAGTCGCTTTTCGAGTCAGCGAAGCCTGCTGGTAATTTTTTCGCTTATTTTTTTACAATATTATTATATCTTACCATAGGGCCAGGATTTGCTATTCCAAGAACAAGCACAGTTGCCTATGAGGTAGGATTGAAAGAATTTGTAGGGGCAAATAATACTATAGCCTTGTTTATTTTTTCTATAGTATTTTTCCTTATTGCTTATTATTTTGCTACAAAAGAAGGGGACCTTATAGATACTATAGGTAAGTATATGACGCCTATATTTTTAGTATTACTTGCAGCAATTGCAATTTTAGGGCTAGCAAAACCTATGGGTCCACTGGCAAGTGTAGATCCAACCCAAAAATACCAGGCTAACCCTTTTACTACAGGCGTTATTGATGGATACAATACTTTAGATGCCCCAGCATCTCTTGCTTTTGCAGTTCTTATTATAACTGCTATAAAAAAACTTGGAATTACTGATCCTATTGATATAGGCCGCGAAACATTAAAGGCAGGGATAGTTTGCCTAGTAGCAATGGGAGCAGTCTATACTTCTCTTGCCTTTTTAGGATCTAGTTCTGCCCATATTATGGAAGGTGGAGAAAATGGGGCAATTATTTTAGCGAAAATAGCAAATCATTATTTGGGTTCTGCAGGTCATATATTTTTAAGTTTGATAGTTTTTCTAGCTTGTCTAAAAACAGCTATTGGTCTAATTTCAGCTTGCTCTGAGATGTTTAGTAAGATGCTATCTTTTAATATTAGCTATAAAAAATACTGCATAATCTTTTCGGTAGTTTCCTTTTTAATAGCCAATCTAGGACTTAGTAGGATAATTTCTTTATCATTACC